>WGMW01000033.1 GCA_016124845.1 Flavobacteriales bacterium | reverse complement strand
TCTGCTGGAAGGTTGTAATGAATGGCCGTAGTGATGCTATCCGGTTTCCACAGATACGAATAAGGAGGTGTTCCGAGAGAAACGTCTATGATGGCCGCTCCTCGTCCCTGTCCGCAGGTGTCGGTATAATAGCGACCTTCCAAGGTGAGCCGCTGTGGATGCGTAAGCGAGAAGGTCTGCTGCAATTCACAGCCGTTCGCATCGGTAATGGTGGCGGTGTAGGTTCCTTGGCTCAGACCCGTAGCCGTGCTTCCGGTCTGCGAATTTGGATCATCCCACGATACAGGCTGATATGGAGTTGTTCCACCGTTAATGGCCGTAATGCTTACGGCTCCATCAGAACCCAAGTAGCATGAAATGGGCGACACGGTCGATTCGGCTGTCAGCTCATCTGGCTGGGTAAGTTCTACCGCGTCTGTTGTACTACATCCGTTTGCATCCGTAATATCTACAAAGTAGATACCGACATCCAATCCTTGAAACGTGTATGAGGTTGGGTCGGAAGCTGCTTCCAGCGGATTGCCATTCACATCAGAAAGTGCAAACTGAAACGGGGAAAGCCCTCCTTGACTTGCCACGATCTGACCATCGCCACTTTCATAGCAGGTCAGGTCGGTTGGCGTTAACGTCATCACCAGATCCTGAGCTGGCTGTGTTACCGAGACACTGGCAGCATTCTGACATCCGGTAGCATCTTGAACTCCCACATTATATGTCCCCGCACTTAGACCGCTCAAGGTAGAAGTTCCCTGAGTTTGAAGATCCGACTGCAATGGATTGAAGAATGCATCCGTCCAAACAATATCATAAGGTGCTACGCCATTGGAGGCTGTCAATACCACCTGACCATCAGAACCACCGAAGCAAATGTTGTCGGTAACCGTAAAGGTCAAAATCAATCCAGCACCATCCACAATGTCAAATTGTTCGCTGGCCATACAGCCGTTTGCATCGGTTACGCTAAGCGTATAGCTTCCAGCTGCCAGCGCGTTCGGGTCTGCTCCACCCCAATCCAATGTGTAAGGAGCGGTACCCCCTGAGATGACCTCCGAAGCGGTTCCGGTACTCAATCCTGGGCAGGTGGTCTCTGTCACATTCACCGCAACCACCAGTTCATCCGGCTCACCGATTGTTCCCTGTACGTCAAACGAGCATCCGTTGGCATCCGAAACGGTTCCATTTACCGGCCCGGCACATTGACCTTGTATGATCGTTCCATTTGCTCCATTGCTCCAAAGAACCGTTACCGGTGCTGCTCCTCCCTGAATAACTGCTTCTGCCTCGCCATCGCAATCTCCAAAGCAAGTGGCATCGGTAATGGTCAGAGTGGCGGTTGGGCCAGGATTGACCGTGACCTGCTGAGTAACGGTAGCGTAACAACTGTCCAAGGTGAGAACACCCAGCGTGACCGGATAGGTACCTGCAGCCGGGAATGTGTAGCTAAGGTCGGTTGAAATGATGGTATCGCCTTCCACCACCCAGGCACTACCAAGTATAACCGCACCGTTTCCGGTGGATGTATTGGTCATATCGGTGGCACTTCCCTCGCAGACGGTTGTAAACGTGAAATCTGCCGTAGGCAAAGGTGAAATGGTAATTGATTGAGATTCCGTTGGAGATGTACAGCCATTTTCTGTAACCGCCAATGTGACCGTTTGGCTTCCAGAAGCTGGCCAAGCAACCTGATAAGGCCCCTGTCCGCTTCCACTTACAATCACGCCCGTTCCAAAATCCCAAGTGTATGTTGCACCTGCAGATGCGTTACCTGAGTAAGTGATCGTTACCGGCTCACCGATACAGGCGGAAGCATCCATGGTAAATGTGGCATCGGGTCCTTGTAGCACCGTTATCTCTACAGAATCTGCGGCTGAGCATTGATATCTGTCTGCAACTCCAACGGTATATGTGGTGGTGGTGGTTGGAGAGACCGTAATGGCCGCAGTTGCCTGATTGGTTGACCACATATACTGATACGGCTGCGAGCCAAGAAGCGTGCTTGCCGTAAGTGTAGATGAGTTTCCAACGCAAAAGTTGTTGGCAGATACATCTATTGTTATCTCTGGGCATAAGTTGACCTCAATGACCGAGATGCTGCTCTCATTGCAGCCAAGGTCATTCCATTGGCCGTCTGGATAAATCTGGACACACTGTTCCCCATTCTGACAGTCCCAATCGCAGTTACCGAGCCAGTCGGTGTCTCCGTAACCATTGTTGTTTGGCTCACCACTTGCCCAATTCTGATAAATATTGGGGTTTCCGTTGCTTGGGGTAAACGGTCCTGTGGTACCATCGCTGGCATAGAATGTACTGGCCCCGGTGCCCGTTCGTTGAACACCAATCCAGATGGTCTGACCAGAGTATGGGCTGGCATTCAGGGCAGCCGACACATTCGAATTCTCAGCCGCATCATTCATAAACACCAGATTCGCTCCCAATGTGGCTGCTGCTGACTGCGCCTGTGCTGCAGACTGGCTGGTGGGATTGACGAAATACATACTGCATGGCTGGTTCTGCACTGCCAATGGCACGTAACCTGCACCCGTAAAAGCTGCATTAATGGCAGCTATGTCGCAGGTTGGAGACTGAGCAAACGAGGTTTGAATTATCCCCACGGATAAAGCCAAGAACAAGAATGACCTGAACAAGCGATCTTTTAGCCGGGAATCAGATTGTAGGGTTGTCATTTGAAGGCATGAATTACGCGAATTGGAACAGAACACCATTGTATGATCGCAATGAAGTTTTCAACACGTTGACGCAAGATCATCGAGTGAGTTGTTTCAATAATTCAGAATTCTCGGCAACCAAATGATGGGTCGAGAGTTATATGACGAGAAGGCATGAGATCAACTTGGCTGATATTGTTTCTTTTTCTACTTCCTTACCTATCCAATGGTCAGGAATCATACGGACAATACACCAACTACTTTTCTGTGGAAGGCGGTTTTTTAGCATCCTCTTCAGGTCTCGGCTTTGTACCATCCTTTTCATATTACCGTGGCGGCCATAAAATAGATGCTGGACTGAACATTACCATGTACGATATCTGGAAGGATGGTCCTGGAATTCTTGGAACATATTTGGGTTATAAGTTCTACCCGAACAAGCGTAAAAACATGTTCAATCTCTATTTCGGGTACACCAACCTGTTTGACGTCCACAATAGAGGCAAGAAATACCCGAAGATATACGATGAGGTTTCCGACCGGCATCTTTTACCGACCAATGTTTACCTGCTTGAGAATATGGTAGGAATGGGTTTCGACTGCCAGATGGGAAACCGATTTTACATGTTCTCAGATTTCAACGTGGGCGTGGTGCTCGATTGGAGTGAGTACAAGGAAACACCTACCGAAATGGAAATTCGTTCTACTGGTATGATCCGTATCGGTCTGGCGTATAACGTTGCTTGGAAACAGCCCAAATAAAAAGACCCGAAGTCATTTCTGACCTCGGGCCTTAGTTGCGGGAGCTGGACTCGAACCAACGACCTTCGGGTTATGAGCCCGACGAGCTACCAACTGCTCCATCCCGCGATGTATCTTAAACGGCTGAATGTGCCTTGGCACGGCCTGTTTGTCTCAAACGGGCGGCAAATATATAATTTGTTTCTTTGCACACCAAATTTTCACACCCTTTTCCCATGTCACACAAGGCCGGTTTTGTTACAATCATCGGTAAGCCGAATGTGGGAAAATCCACGCTGATGAACGCGTTGATCGGAGAAAAGCTCTCCATCACCAACCCAAAGGCCCAGACAACACGACATCGGATTCTCGGAATTTGGAATGATGATGACCATCAGATCGTATTCTCCGATACACCAGGCATTCTTGACCCAGCTTACAAACTGCAGGAGAATATGATGGCGTTTGTGGACTCTGCCATCAAGGATGCCGACCTCCTCCTCTACTTGGTTGAAGTGGAAGAACCGTTCAATGAAGTGCTCATTGAGCAGGTTGCCAAAGTGAAGTGTCCGGTCATTATTGTCATCAACAAGATCGATCTGAACGATCAGGAAAAGGTGGCTGAACGTATTCAAGCATGGAATGGGAAACTTCCGAAAGCTGAAATCCTACCTGTTTCAGCCCTGCATGGTTTTAATACGAAGGAGTTGTTGGAACTGATGAAAACGCACCTTCCCGATCATCCACCCTATTATGACAAGGAAGAGCTGACGGACCGAAACGTCCGCTTCTTTGTTTCGGAGATCATTCGGGAAAAGATCCTCAAGCATTACAAAAAGGAGATTCCTTATTCGGTTGAGGTGGTGATCGAGGATTACAAGGAACAAAAGGACATGGACCGGATCAAGGCCACGATCTTTGTAGAACGGGAATCGCAGAAGATCATCATCATAGGCCAAGGTGGCAGATCCATTAAACGGATGGGCACGGAAGCCAGACGGGACATCGAGAACTTTATTCAGAAGAAGGTGTTTTTGGATCTGACCGTGAAGGTTAGAAAGGATTGGCGCAGTAACGACCGAGACCTGAAGGAATTCGGTTATCTATAAAAAGACATGAGCAATATTGTAGCGATAGTTGGAAGGCCAAACGTGGGCAAATCGACCCTGTTCAACAGGTTGATCGGTGAGCGACAGGCCATTGTGGACGAGCAAAGTGGCGTAACGCGCGACAGAACCTACGGCAAGTCGAATTGGAATGGAGTTGAATTCACCGTCATCGATTCGGGAGGATACATTCAAGGTTCTGAAGATGTTTTTGAAGGGGAGATCCGCAAGCAGGTGGAAATCGCTATTGAAGAGGCAAGCGTTCTTCTTTTCGTAGTTGATGTGTCAGCGGGCATCATGGGGCCGGATGAAGTGGTTGCAAGCGTGCTTCGTAAGGCCGAAAAGCCGATTCTTCTGGTTGTGAACAAGGTTGACAATAACGAGCGGATCGCTGATGCAACGGAATTCTATGCGTTGGGCCTTGGCGAATACCATTGCATTTCGGGAATCAACGGAAGTGGAACGGGCGAACTTTTGGACGATATCGTATCGCATCTCGACAAAGATGACGTACTACCAGAATCAAACTTCCCGCGCTTTGCAATTGTGGGTCGTCCGAATGTGGGAAAATCGAGCCTGACGAATGCCCTTTTGGGTGAGGAAAGGAATATTGTAACCGACATTGCAGGCACTACGCGCGATTCGATCGACAGCCACTACAAAGGTTTCGGTTTTGAATTCACATTGGTCGATACGGCAGGCATCCGAAAGAAAAAGTCGGTGCATGAGGATGTAGAGTTCTACTCGGTGCTCCGCTCCATCAAAGCCATTGAAAGTTGTGATGTCTGTATTCTGATGATCGATGCTACGCAAGGCTTCGAACATCAGGACCTTTCCATTTTCTCATTGGCCAAGAAAAACCACAAGGGAATTGTGATCCTTGTGAACAAGTGGGACCTGATGGAGAAAGATACCATGTCTACCAAACGATACACGGAACAGATCCAATCCAAGATCGCTCCGTTTACGGATGTTCCTATTCTGTTTGTGAGCGCATTGACCAAGCAGCGCATCCATAAGGCACTTGAGATTGCTGTGGATGTTTACAACAACCGTTCGAAGCGGATCAATACGCGCAAGTTGAACGAGGTGATGCTTCCGATCATTCAAACAACTCCTCCGCCAACGATGAAGCACTATTACATCAAGATCAAGTATGTAACGCAGCTGCCTACTTACTTTCCTTCGTTTGCGTTCTTCTGCAACCATCCGAAACACGTACGGGAAGATTATCGGAGGTTCTTGGAGAATAAGGTCCGTGAGAACTTTGGGTTCACCGGGGTTCCGATAGAGATCTACTTCCGAAAAAAGTAATGGAAAAAGAAAGGGCCGACAATTGTCGGCCCTTTTCTTTCAATCCAAATCCATTCAATCTTCGTCTACTGTCATGTTCATGAAATCTGGAATTTCTGGAACCTGATCCAATTCAAACACCTTCACCAGTTCATTCACACGGTCCAGTTTTTCCCAAGCAAATGTTTCCACCTTCTTGAAGAATCGACCCTTGCGCTCAACCACGCCAGGTCCGTTGTAGTAAACTTCAACTTCCTTGACCTCGCTTTCGCGGCCAAAATGACCATAGGCAGCCGTTTCAGAGAATACTGGATTTCTCAGACCGAAACGCGAAACAATGGCCGCTGGACGCATATCGAACAACTCGGCAACCATCTTAGAGATCTCGCCATCAGAAAGTTTCTTTCCTCCCAACCAAACTTTGGAGGTCTTGTACGTATTAACGTAAAGACTTACCGGTTGAGCCACACCGATGGCGTAAGCAACCTGCACCAGCGCCTGATCGCAAACACCTGCTGCCACCAAGTTCTTGGCGATATGGCGCGCGGCATAGGCAGCACTTCTGTCTACTTTTGATGAATCTTTGCCCGAGAAGGCACCACCACCGTGGGCTCCGCGACCTCCGTAGGTATCGACAATGATCTTTCTTCCTGTCAGACCAACGTCTCCGTGAGGACCTCCGATCACGAATTTTCCTGTTGGGTTTACGTGAAGTGTGATTCTGTTCTGCCAACCTCTACCGAACATTCTTCGGATTCTTACCGGCAGTTTTTTCATTACCCTCCTCAACACGATCTCGCGCACATCATGCTTTATCTGTGCAAGCATTCTTTCTTCCTCATCAAAATCATCGTGCTGCGTTGAAACAACAATTGTATGAACAGAATGTGCCTTACCGCGATCGTTGTACTCAATGGTAACCTGCGACTTGCTGTCAGGCCCCAAGTACTTCATGACCTTTCCTTCCTTTCTGATCTCCGCCATTTCGCGAAGGATCAGGTGTGAAAGATCCAACGAAATGGGCAGGTAATTGTCCGATTCATTGGTTGCGTAGCCGAACATCATTCCCTGATCACCGGCTCCCTGCTCCTTGTAAAGACCAGCGCCTTCTTCCACTCCCTGACGAATATCTCCAGATTGCTCGTGCATGGCGGAAATGACCCCACAGCTTTCCGAATCGAACTTGTACGAAGCCTTGGTGTAGCCGATGTTCTTCACCGTTCTGCGGACGATCTCGTCCACTTTCACTTTTCCTTCTCCCTGTGACGAGATCTCGCCACCTACAACCACCAATCCAGTGGTACAGAACGTTTCGCAGGCCACCTTTGAGTTAGGATCGTGCTTGAGGAATTCATCAAGCATTGCGTCAGAGATCTGATCGGCAACCTTATCCGGATGCCCTTCTGAAACTGATTCTGATGTGAATAAATATGCCATATTTGATTAACGTTTTACTTTAACAGCGTATTAATGATAAAAATTGGAGGCGCAATTTATCACTTTTAGAAACAGGCCAATGCCGTAAGTGGCAAATGCAAGAAATTATTTTGTGTGCTGGCGGAATATCTCTTCCAAGTTCTGATCTTCCACTTTCAGGGTAAGAACCAACAGATCCTGCTGACGCGCCCACTCCGAGATCACTTTGCGCAGATCGCCATCCGCCTGAGCAACAATTCGATACGTCTTGTCTGAGATGATCTCGATGGTCTGAACGCCTGCAACGCTTTGGATGAGTGCTTTTTCAACTTCAACATCAAATTCTACAATCACGGACTGGAACGCACCTTTGTTTCCAACCTCTTTTACCTTTCGGTCGGTGACCAATTTTCCCTTATCGATAATGATGATACGGTCGGAAACGGCCTCCACCTCCTGCATGATATGCGATGAGAACATCACCGTTTTCTCTCTTCCAAGTTTTTTGATGAGTTCACGGATATCCACTAACTGATTGGGATCCAACCCGGATGTCGGTTCATCGAGAATAAGAATTTGCGGGTCATGGATCAGTGCCTGCGCAATACCTACCCGCTGCTTGTAGCCCTTGGAAAGCTGACCGATCTGCTTGTGCTGCTCTCTTCCAAGTCCCGTCACCTCGATCATTTCACCAACGCGCTCCTTTCTGCCCTGCTTGATGCCGTAGAAACCACAGACCAGCTCCAAATACTCCTTCACGTACATGTCGTAGTAAAGCGGATTACTTTCTGGCAGATAGCCGACCAAGGACCGCACGTTCATCGAATCCTGTTCAATATCGAAACCTCCTACCTTAACTGTTCCTGATGTTGGCGGAATGAAACATGAGATGATCTTCATCATGGTCGATTTTCCTGCCCCGTTCGGGCCCAGAAAACCGAGCACCTCCCCTTTTTTCACTTCAAACGAAACATCATCGAGGGCTTTCTGCTCTCCGTAAAGTTTCGTCACATTCTCAACAACAATCGACATCTCAAACAATTTGCGGTGAAGTTAACAATTGGCCTCCGTGATGAAACTATCTTTGGCAAGATGGCAGACCTGAGAAAAGGCACAGTAATTCGAAGTACGGGCAGTTGGAGTTCGGTGATGGACGAACATGGAACCGTGCTGGACTGCCGTTTGCGTGGCCAATATCGGCTCAAAGGTTTGCGCACCACCAGCCCCATTTCTGTAGGCGATAAGGTTGAGTTTGAGATTGAACCAGAAACGGGCAAAGGCGTCATCCAACGCATCGAGGAGCGGAAGAATTACATCATCCGCAAGTCGGTAAATCTCAGCAAGGAAGCGCATATCATTGCTTCGAACGTTGATCAGGCGCTGATCATTGCCACGGTGCATCTGCCGCGTACATCCTACGGTTTCATCGACCGATTTCTGTGTACGGCCGAGGCATACAATATTCCTGCGGCTGTGCTCATCAACAAATGCGACCTGAACACCGACAAAAAGACCAAGGCACTTCAACAAGAATATGTGGCCACATACCAAAAGGTCGGTTATCGCGTATTCGTTGCATCTGCTTTGGATGGTTTTGGAATGAATGAGCTGAAAACGTGGATGAATGGCAAAGTGACGCTGGTCTCTGGACACTCGGGCGTTGGGAAAAGCACGCTCATCAACAGCCTTGTTCCCGAACTGAACCTGAGAACGGCCGAAATATCGGAGGTGCACAGCAAAGGCACGCACACCACCACTTTTGCGGAGATGTTTCCACTGGAAGGGTCAGGCTACATCATCGATACGCCAGGCATTAAGGAATTCGGGATGATCGACATGGACAAGTACGAGATATCGCACTTCTTCCCCGAAATATTCCGAAGTTCTGAGCATTGCAAATTCAACAACTGTCTGCATTTGAATGAGCCTGGCTGCGCTGTACGGAACGATGTAGAGTCGGGTGAGATTCCGACAACCCGCTATTCGAGTTATATTAGCATCATCGAGAGCATCGGATGAACATCTTCCTTGAACATATACACGGAACGGGTTGGGAAGTAATTGTGGCGTTCGTGGCCTCCAACCTCATTGCGCAGTTCTTCAAGATACTGACGGTGGCTGTGAAAAAGCGGTCCTTTAAATGGACCATTCTTTTCGCCACGGGCGGAATGCCCTCAAGCCATAGCTCCACGGTGGTTTCCATGGCCACATCCGTTGGACTCATTGACGGTTTCAATTCTACCTCCTACGCCATTGCCGTCTGCTTTGCCACCGTGGTGATGTTTGATGCTGCGGGATTGCGCAGAAACGCCAGCAAACAGGCCATGGTACTCAACCGAATGATCAAACAGCTTCTTGCCCCCGACAGCGAGACTGGAAAGGTGAAACTGAAGGAATTCCTCGGGCATACGCCCACCGAGGTGCTTGTTGGCGCGCTGCTTGGCGTGGCGGTAAGTCTGTTCATCCACTATGGGTTCAGGATTCCATTCATCATGGAATTACTTCCTTCTGCCTGAATAGTTTACGGATTACACTTTCGGAAATCGATTGTTGTTACATTGCGACAAATCTTGCCGTTATGAAACACCGTCAGCATTTCGCGGCCATCTGCCTTCTGGCCCTTCTACACGCTTTTCCTACCATTGCCAGAACGTCACCCGATTCGACCCAGACCGCGGCCCATTGCATCGTTCTTGCAGAAGAAGACCACATTGAACTTGCAGGAACGAAATTCAACTTCATCCAGATCTATCTTACCAAAACGGTGAAGGTGAAGATCTTGGACGAAGAGGGACTTCAATATTATCAGAACCTGCACGTACCAGAACTTCACGACTCGCACACACCTGTGCAATCGGCTGCCATTAATAATCTGCAACCCAATCTTTTCTGTGCCTACATATCCGAATTCTCTTACTGGATAAATGGCAAAAAGGGATATGATCCCGATGCCACTTCCGAAGAGATCTATCGCGTACTCCACTACAATTTTCACTATACCGATCTTGTCACATACCACCTGAAAGAGCTGAAAGTGGGAGATGAACTTGTATTCAAATATGTGGTACGCGCCCCGTACAACTGCAACTGGCAGCGTTTTCTGGGGTATCGCGTGTTCTTCAATGGAAAATATCCGAAGAAGAAGTATTCGTTTGAAATGAAGATCTCCAAGAATCTTCCATTCATGATAAAAGGGGAGAATGGAGCCACGTACACCAAGACCAATCAAGAGGACGGTGAAACAATTATTTCGGTTTCGTTGAAAGACCTTGAAGGATGCACCGAAGAACCTGGAGCCAGACCTTACACCGAACTCCCTTACTTGACCGTTCTTCCCCAGCCCTATTCTTGGCTGTACCTGCCATATAACGCGAACATGGGCGAATTCATGCCATTTCATTTGGCTTTGGGACGGATGAGAGAGAGCAACACCGTGAATATTTACCGAAGGTTCAGCGTTGGCACCAACGATGTCACGACCAATAACGTGCGGCACTTTCTGGAAAGATATGCCAACGATTCCAGCAGTCTGGCCTTTCGGAAGATCAACAATGATATTGTGAAGGACTTTGCCTTTTTGGACGACCGCGACTTCCTTGCTAATTATGATAATCGGAAAGTGCGCATTGGCGCACATCTTTTGGAACACAAGATCAGAAATGTGGCCCGCTATGATGCCTATCGCTACATATTTGTTGGATTGGGATTGCGCTACAACACGCTTTATCCGTGTGATGTGCGTGCAGGACAGGTTGGCAAATACTATTACGAACCCATGGCGGACAACGATTACCTCTTCGCCATCGGCCTCGATTCAACGGCCGCGCTGCTGCTTCCCAAGCGCTCCAACGCAGGATATTACCTTGATGAGCTGCCGTTTTACTACGACAACGCGGTTGCCATAAGTCTTACAGGAAATGAGCTGTTTCCGATCTGGTACAAGCGGTTGAATTCAGAATTGGACCTTGTAAGGTTGCCGCATCAACCAGCAACTGAGAATCATCGTGAACTGAAGACCTACATCAAACTGGATGAGAAAGGCGCAGGAAGTCTGCGTTCGGATGTTGCGCTCTCAGGACAGTTCAGCACGTTGGGCCGCCATGCTTACCGCCACGAAGATTGCGACCAGACCGTAAACCCGATGTATTGTCAGACCCTCTTGGATCTTCCAAGTATTGCAGGAAAACCGACCGTTTCCATTGAGGAGGAACAAACGGTACCGCCATTCAATTTCCGTTGCAAAACGGAGATGAATGCAGTGATCGCTGCCAAAGACGGAAACGAACTGACCATCAGTCTGACCGACCTTTTTCCCTTCGTGATCGAGCAGCAGACCATCGAAACGCCAAGACATCTATCTTTCTACACAGATTTTGAAGGAACTGACAGGATCGACCATGTGGTTCAGCTCGATGGTGATTATGAACTGGTGGAAACGCCAACTTTTGAACTGACGAACTCTTACGGAACGTTCACCTTCAAGGCAACCATGGAAAACCCGCAGCAACTTTCCATTACGGCAATACACTCGATTACAGCTGAGAAAATCCCTGCCGAGAACATTGCCGATGTCATTCGCATGCAGCAGGCCATCCAAGACGTTCAGAACGGGCAGATCGTTCTTCGTAAGAAGAGTTGATCTCAGATGAGATTATCTGTTATGCAGGCAAGATGAATTAGCCACAACTTGTCCCGAACATTTGGAAGGAACGCAGAAAACAGAGAGGTTTTCACAACGACTCTGTGAAATCTATGAGAATCTGTGTTTCTGTGGCCAAAGAATGTCCTTTCGAGATTTAAGCCCACAAACCAAAAGGATGGTTTTATGTCAGAATGGCCTATCTGAATTGCGCTAACGATCCTTAACATTCCCGCCTATCAATTTCGTTAGATTTGCGAAATATGGACACGCAGTTCACCAAAGAGGAGCTTGAGAATTTCACCACCCGCAAGGAGGTGATCCAGTTGGCGAAAGACAAAGGCATCAAGATCCGTAATCATATTGCCAACCGCGAATATGAAATTGAACTGGCCAAACTGCAAGCACAACTCGTAAGTCTGCAGCGTTGGATTTTCAAGCGTAAACTACGTGTGGCCATTCTGCTTGAAGGACGTGATGCTTCTGGGAAAGGGGGCACCATCAAGCGTTTTACCGAGCACCTCAATCCGCGTTCGAGCCGCATTGTAGCTTTGAACAAACCTACCGAGATCGAAAAGGGACAGTGGTTCTTCAGACGCTACATCAGCCAGTTGCCCGAACCAGGCGAGATCGTCTTCTTTGACCGCAGCTGGTACAACCGTGCCGTGGTGGAACCTGTGATGGGTTTCTGCAACCGCGCCCAGTACGAACGTTTCATGGTGCAGGTGCCCGAGTTCGAACACATGCTGTATGAAGATGGCGTCATCATCATCAAATTCTGGTTCTCCATTACAAAAGATGAGCAGCAGAAACGTTTCGAATCGCGGATGAAAAACCCGCTGAAGCAATGGAAGTTCAGTCCGGTGGACATGAAAGGACAGGAATACTGGGACGAATACACCTACTATAAGGAGCAGATGTTCGCTAAAACCCACAACAGCTTCAGTCCGTGGATCATTGTAAAGACCAACAGCAAGCGCACCGCCCGTCTTGAGAGCATGCGCTACATTCTTTCACGGTTCGATTATGATGGAAAGGAGCATGCTGAGACCGTGCTCCTACCCGACCCGAACGTCATCATGCGGTATTACCGACACATCCAACAACTCGATGTCTGATACTTCAAACACACCGAAGATCGACCTCACGGAAGAGGATGTGCAAATGCTGAACTCCAAAGCAGGGCTTCGGCAATTGATCCGTTCCTCTAAGGTAAACCTTGGTAAATCGTTGGAATACGCCCGCTACGATCATCGCCTCAAGGAATTGCAGGCAGAGATGATCAAGCTGCAAACATGGGTGATGGAGAACAACAAAAAGGTGGTGGTTGTGTATGAAGGTCGTGATGCTGCCGGAAAGGGTGGCGCCATCCGAAGGACCACCGCCCACATCAATCCACGTGCATACCGCGTAGTGGCTCTTCCAAAACCAACAGCAGAAGAGGCCGGACAATGGTATTTTCAGCGTTATGTGCGCAGACTTCCCATCCCTGGAGAGATCGTTTTCTTTGACCGTAGCTGGTACAACCGTGCGGTTGTGGAACCTGTTAACGGCTTCTGCACCGAAGAGCAGTACAACATTTTTATGGAGAACGTGAATGAGTTTGAGAAGATGCTCGTTCAGGGCGACACGTATCTCATCAAAATGTACTTTTCAATAAGTAAAGAGGAACAGGTCCGCAGGTTTGCCGACATCAAAAAAGATCCATTGAAAAAGTGGAAAATGAGCCCGGTGGATGAACGTGCACAGGAACTTTGGGATGAATACACCAAATACAAACAGGTGATGTTCGATAGGACCAACACCACGCTTTGCCCTTGGACCATCATTGATGCCAACGTGAAAACCGAGGCACGCATCCGCTCCTTGGAGCATATTCTGAACACCATTCCGTACGAAAAATAGCCGAAGCCAAGGAATCCGTTAAATTCGTTTGCAGCTAACCTCTACAGCATGCGAACATTTATACTCCTTCTACTCGCTTCCACCATTATTTCTGCAAATGCTCAGCAGATAGATTGGAACGCCCCCATCCCATCAAATTCCTTGGAAGACACTTTTGGTCTGAATTGGCCTGCGTGGGCTTTTTCACATTGGATTTGGGAAGATGAAAGCACGCAGCACAGCGCGCTACAGATCGTGGACGACTACATTTCCCGTGGCATCCCTGTGAATGCCATTATCATCGATTCTCCTTGGGAAACAGGCTACAACACCTTTGAGTGGGACACCGCCCTTTTTGAGAACGCACAGGCCATGATCGACTCGCTACACGCCCGCGATGTGAAAGTGGTGATGTGGATAACGGGCATTGTCAACACGGATGTACAGCCGCTATACGATTACGGAAAAGACCACGACTATTACATGAAGCAGCTTCCGTTCGATGCCAATCCAACGGTTGTCAATTGGTGGAAAGGCGATGGCAGCCTCATCGATTGGTTCAATCCCGATGCTGTTGCTTGGTGGAAAGGGTTGATGGATCAGATGCTCGATATGGGCATTGACGGCTGGAAAACCGATGGGACAGACTTCTCCGCTATCCAAACGCCTTGGTCGCCCGGTGCTAACAACTTCGTTTCGCGGTTGGATTACTCCCATGCTTACTATCAACTTCATTTCGATTATACCCGTGAAGTTTTGGGCAACGACCGCCTCATCATGGCTCGCCCCATCGACAATTATGGAACGGCAGACATCGGTGGCGATCAGGTGTCCTTCTCCCCTGTGACAACAGGTTATGCAGCGTGGGTCGGTGATCAGGATGCCACGTTCGAAGGTCTTACCTGGGCGCTGAATAACATGTACCATTCTTACGAAAAGGGCTACCTCTCCTTCGGATCGGATATTGGTGGCTACCGCGAGGATGATAACTATCAACCCATGGGGCGATCGAAGGAACTGTTCATCCGCTGGGCGCAGTTGGGAACTTTCAGCGGGCTGATGGAAAACGGTGGCGGAGGCGAGCATCGTCCGTGGATGTTCGATCAGGAAACATTGGAGATTTATCAGGATCTGGTGCAGAAACGCTACAACATGCTTCCTTACCTTATGCAGCAGAGCGTTGATTTTGAGTCCAATCAGCAATCGCTGATGCAGTTCTTCAATAAGACCGATTACAGCTACATGCTCGGTACCGACATTTTCGTAGCTCCGTTCTTGGAAGCAGGCACCAGCATCACGGTCAATTTCCCGCCAGGATATGAGTGGATCTACCTCTACGACAACAATCAGGTGTACACGGGAGGTACTACCGAAACGCTCAATGTTCCTTACACCGAATATCCTGTCTTCACTCGCGGAAATGCGCTATCGGTCAATGAACTCACCGAGATTCAGGTCTCCATCTACCCGAACCCGACCAAAGATGAACTGAACATCCGCTTGGAAGATGCCAGCAGATCGGCCATCGTACAGCTAATGGATGTTTCAGGAAAGGTGGTGCTTCAGGCAAATGCCAAGCAGACGGTCACTTCCATTTCTTTAGATGACCTTGCTCAAGGGATCTACCTCTGTCGCATCACGCAAGATGGCCGCACGGCTGTACGTAGGGTCATCAAAGAATAAGAGATGCATCGGTTCCGAACCAGAATAAGTATAGCGCTTATGCTATTCGTTTTAGGAATAATACTCTTACCATTCATTCCTAATCTTTTGTCCGGTGACTTTTCAGGTATAGAAATTCCCAATCTGTTTATTCCACTTGGAGTTTTAACATCGTTTATATTGATTCTGATACTAATCGGCTATAAGATAGAGGGAGACGAACTCAAACTTACGGTTGGACCATTTGTGACCGCATCGCTTAGGATTGACCAAATTACCTTGGTCAAACGGACATATAATCCACTTTCAGGCCCCGCAGGATCACTTAAACGATTGTCTATTGAATCACAAAATGATGATTGGTGGCTCATCTCCCCTGCCAACGAGAACGAATTCGTTCGGCTGTTGAAGGAAAAGAACCCGAACATCCAAGTGACCATTGACGACAAAACAGGCTGGTGGCGATTTTGGGATTGGGATGTTTAGTCGCCCAAATCTCCATGTGTTCACCCAAAGCATTTCATCATCCAATCTTTTGCGTAGATGGTGAGGAAGAAATTCGCCAAGAGATTGAACGGCATGGCAACCATTGACCCGATCAGAAAGTGCTTGAACCGGATGGACGAAAGTGCCAATGCGTAGTTCACAGGCGGTGAAATGAAAAGGAGTAACCTAAGAATGATGGTCGTACGAAGCGGCCGAGCCTCAAGCTGATCCAGCTGTTTCCGGATGAATGGTTGCTTTATTTCCGCAAATGGAGTTCCTGCAACAGCTCGCGTAAATTTGAAATGCGCGATCATTGAAAGCAGGGTCGATAAATATCCGACCGCCAGACCCAAGGCATCATCATAAACCAAGAACAGAATGAACAGGAAGATCATTCCAGGTATGTTCATCAATGTACCAATGATGTATACAATGGTAAACATGACCAACCCGAACATTCCCGTGTTCTGAATGGTACGGGTAAGATATTCCAGCCCAAAGAATTGACTAATCTCCGAATGCCTTCCCAAGTACATCAGCACCAGCGTTATGGCCAGCAGCACAATTAGCCGAGTAATGGTTTTCGTTGACAATGTGGACAGTAAAAGTGTTTCAGCCGTAAGCTACGGTTTTTCGAATTAATGCATCAAGACCATATCGGGCAAAGATCAACAAATGTGTGTTGGGACTGACGTTTGCCAATCGTTGAATTCTGATAGTTTTGTCGACTCCGTAAAACACTTAGAAAAATGGCGAAAGAATACATGAGCATGCGCAATCTGCGCTTCCTACTTCACGAAGTTTTTAATGCAGAACAACTGACCAAGTACGAACGCTATGCGGAACACACCAAAGATGGTTTCGACATGATGCTCGATTCGGCAAAGCAGATCGCAGACAATCTGTTCTTTCCCATTTATGAGGAGATGGACAAAAAGCCGCCTGTAATGGGTGATGGTGTTGTGCATGTTCATCCTGGCGTGAAAGATATTATGAAGGAAACGGGCGAAAGCGGCTGGATCGTTGCCCAAGAAGGTTTTGAACATGGTGGACAGCAAATGCCTGCAACCGTTTACAATGCTGCCAACTTCATTTTCCATTCGGCCAATACGGCTGCGGCCTCTTATTTTGGACTAACCATGGGTTCGGCAGAGTTGATTTCATCTTTTGGCAGCAAGGAATTGCAGGAAACATACATGACCAAAATGTTCGCTGGCCAATGGCAGGGAACCATGGCTCTCACCGAGCCTCATGCGGGAAGTTCGTTGGGCGACATTAGAACATCTGCGACAGAGACAGGTGACGGCTCATATAGGATCAAGGGGCAGAAAATTTTCATTTCCGCTGGAGACCACGATGGAGTTGAAAACATAGTTCACCTGATGTTGGCCAAGATTGAAGGTGGTCCTGCGGGAAGTAAAGGCATCTCGCTTTTTGTGGTTCCGAAATTTCGCCCAGAAAACGGCCAATTGGTTCCGAACGATGTGGTAACCGCTGGTTTTGAAGGAAAAATGGGAATGAAGGGCTGCCCAGTAATGCACTTGGTAATGGGCGACAACAATGATTGCCACGGCTGGCTGGTCGGTGAACCGCACAACGGCCTGCGTTACATGTTCCAAATGATGAACGGGGCGCGTATCAGCGTTGGGGTGATGTCCTGTGGACTTTCATCTGCCGCCTACTACGCCTCTTTGGAATACGCGAACGAGCGTCCGCAGGGACGATCCCTTTCCAATACAGATCTTACCTCTCCCATGGAACTCATCATCAATTATGCTGATGTGAAGCGAATGTTGCTTTTCCAAAAATCGGTGATGGAAGGAGGTCTTTCGCTGGTAACGCAATGCGCGTTCTATGCCGACATGGTCAAAGTTTCTGAAGGCGATGAAAAAGTGAAGTATCAGATGCTGCTGGATCTTCTTACACCAATGGCCAAGGCGTATCCATCAGAAATGAGTGTACAGAGCACGAGTCAGGGAATGCAAGTGCTTGGCGGTGCTGGTTTCTGTAGCGACTTCCCTTTGCAGCAATACTATCGCGATACGCGAATCAACCCGATCTACGAAGGAACAACAGGTATTCAGGCCATGGACCTTCTCGGCAGAAAAGTGACCATGAAAATGGGAGCGGCCGTCATGGCGTTCGGGGCCGAACTGCAATCGACCATCAAAGCGGGGCTTGCCAATGAGAACACCAAAGCTTACGCTGAGAAATTGGGAGCCACTGCCACCAAGTTTCAGGAAGTGACCATGAAGTTGATGGGATTGGCGCAGAGCGAAAAACCAGAAGTGTTCTTGGCCGATGCCACACTCTTTTTGGAGAACGCAGGTATTCTTGCCGTTGGATGGCAATGGCTAAAGCAAGCGTTAGTGGTAGATGCTAAACTTGCTGAAGGACCTTCTGGTGAAGAATTGAAGTTCTATAAAGGCAAATGGGCCGCCTTCGAGTACTTCTTTGAGTACGAGGTTCCGAAGTCCATTGGTCTTACGAAGCGTTTGCTGAGTGACAAGCGTTTGACCTTGGAACTTGAGCCAGAGTTTATTAATTGATACATTGTTTTACCGTTTATATTGAGATAAATTCATAATTGGCTATAAATTAGCTGTATGAAATTGTCAAAACTGGTCGATCTGATGCTGGATGAACTGGTTACCACCATGCAGCCATCACTCAGCATCAGGCGTGTGCTCAACAGGCACAAGATCGATTTTGATGATGACCTCATCAATGAGATCGATTCCATTCTGCGCTCCAAGAGTTTGGTAGATGAAAAAGACACGGATTCGCAAGGCTATCCATGCTACTCTCTAACAAATACTGGACAGGATTTTATCCGCACGTTCGGCACATACTCCAATTACCTGAAAGGTCTGGAAGTTGAACAGAAGCGCGTAGAAAAAGCGCGGAACAAGAAGCCCTACGTGGCAAAGCCTGGTAAAGATGGTTCTTCTCCTACTCCATTTCAGCTTGGAGAAGAATCTTTTTTCGAGAAGAACAAATTCGGGTTATTGTTTCTGCTTTTGGTGTTCATCTCATTCCTGATCGTTCTCAAGATCACCTGATGCTGCGAATTCTATTTGCGGCTTCATTGGTACTCGTTTCGACACTTTCGTGCTCAGGACAATCGGTAGAATTCTCATGGTTGATAGGTTCATGGAAACGGTTGGACGGACAGACCAAAACCATCGAAACATGGAAACTGAAAAGTGATAGTTCGTTGATCGGTGAAGCACAAATGTTCAAGAATGAAGAGTTGATGTTCATGGAGTTCTTGAGCATTAACACATCACCGAATAAAACAGAGTACGTAGCCGTTCTTCCAAACAAAACGGCTTTTTTTAGGATGACTTCTGCATCGGTTTACACGGCAACATTCTGCGACCCAGAGAATGACTTCCCATCAACCATCATTTACACACGGAAAGATTCGGTCTTAGAGATCATTCTGGAAGGGGCTGACAATCAAGAGATTCTGGAATTCATCAAGCAATAGTTCTTTCCTTGGTACAGTTGTTGAGAAACTCAGACATCAATCTCTGTATCATGAAAAAGTCAACCATTTTACTCATTGCGGTCACTACGCTGCTCTCATCATGTTCCCTCAATCGGATGTATCTCACAGTTGCCACGCGCCAACAGATCGAGAAGGCAGGCGTGGATATTTCAAAGGTTCAATTCTACAATTCGGAAGAGATCGTTTTGGCCCGTTACCTGAGCAAAGAGGAAGTAAAAGTGGCTGAAGGAAAAGTGCGAATTGAGAACGGAAAGAACATCGAGGAGATCATCATTCCAGCAAACACGCCTGGCGTCTGCGAAATGAAAGATGAGAAAACCCTTCGCATCAGTTTTGATACTGGTGATGGAAGGTCCATTCCTTTTCTGGTGGAGCGACAGAATGATATTGTGGTTGCTGGCAGCTACTTTAAGATCGGGGCGAAAGAATGGAAAAGCACAGGTCGCGGAAACCGTGTCGGTTCGCTCGACTATCAAGGAAAGATGTATACGATCGTTCGCGGGCAGAACAGCCGTTTGATGATTGATAAAGCAACATTGAACAGGGTTGAACGAGACGTGCATGTGGCCAAAGGCCGAAAGCTTTGACCTACCTTTGCAGCTTCAAAAACGGCTCAACTAAGAATGGAATTACTGATGACCAAAGTGTGCATGACCAAGGATATTGGCGTGCACGGAAATCTTTTTGGGGGATTAATGCTTTCGTGGATCGATGAGGCGGCTGTTGCCATGAGCAATCGCATCTGTAAAACTCCAAATATGGTCACACGAAAAATGACCGAGATCCTCTTCGAGCGGCCTGTGAAGGTTGGACACACCATCAACATTTATGGAGAAGCGGTTTCGATGGGAACGACCTCAATTTCATTGAAAGTTGAAGCTCGCAGATATAACGTTTACACCACCGAAGAAGACATCGTATGTAGAACACAGATCGTTTTTGTGCGCATTGATGAGAACGGAGATAAGATTCCGATAGCTGGTGAAGTAAGAAGACGCTTTGCCGAGGAGCAGGAAAAGAACAAGGAATCCTGATCAGCGATTGAGAATGAATTCGAGCGAATCCTGCTCAAAACCTGACTTCAGAAACAGTTCTTTCATCGTATCGTTCTGGCGAAGCCTCACCAACACACTTCCTTTCGAGTAAACCTTGATCCTGCTCAACAGTTCGCTGGCCACACCTTGCCTTCTAAAGGTCTCATCCACCGCCAGATACACCAGAATATTCTCAGCAAAATAGCCTTCAAAATTGGTACGGTTCACAACCGTAATACCAACAATTTCATCATTGTGCCTTGCAATGAGCACAAAACCACCTTGGTGCGGAAATTTGCTCAAAGCGTACTCAATGGCCCGCGAAACATTATCCCGTGTGTCAAGATAATCCTCCAAGTTCCGCATCAGGAAATTGGCAATGGCCTCTTTTTCCAAAGTGGTGGCAAAATCGGTGGTGTTCAGAAGTTGGTAATCGACCATTTTGTTAAAAAATTCATAACGCACGCCCCGAACGGCAACTCGGAATGTGCTTTGCGTTATCCTTGCACTTGGCCGCTCAAGAAAATAAATAAGCACCTGAATTGCTAATTTCGAGCGCCTTTTAAAATAGACCAAACCGAATTCAGTATGAGGAAAACATTCATTATTGCTTTGTTTCTGGGAGTTGTGGGAAACGTTTTCGGCCAAAAAGATGGTTACGAGATCGATCTGAACATTGAAGGTTGCAAGCCAGGAAAAGCCATTCTGGCCTACTATTATGGCAACAAGCAATACATTAAAGACAGTACGCGTGTTGACGAGAAGGGGCGTTTCGTTTTCAAGGGAGAAGAAGCACTTCCAGAAGGAATTTACATTGCGGTAATGCCGCCAGACAACAAGTATTTTGAGGTGATGGTTGATGCCGACCAACACTTCAAAATGAACTCTAAGTATGAGACTCCGATCAAGAGCATGAAGGTGACCGGGAGCGATGAGAACACACTTTTCTACAACTACCTCCGCTTCCTCAATGATCAGAAAAAGAAGAGTGAGCCGCTTACTTCCAAAATGGAAGAGCTGAAAAAAGCCGACAGCCTTGGGTATAAAGAGCTTCCTGAGTTTAAGAAACTACAGGATGAAATGGCCGCGATAGATGAAGACGTGAAGCTGTACAAGAACAAGTTCATTGAAGACCATCCGAAATCGCTGTTGGCAGTTGTTTTCCTTGGTTCCAAAGACCCTGAAATACCAGAAGCTCCCGTTGATGAGAATGGAAAAACGGACAGTACGTTCGCTTGGCGTTGGTTCAAAGATCACTATTGGGATCTGATCGACTTTTCCGATGACCGCATTCTGCGGACGCCCGTGTTTCACAATAAGTTGGAGCGTTTTATGACCAAGACCATTTATCAGATTCCCGATTCGATAAATGTGGAGGCGAGCAAATTGGTAGAGAAAACACGTAAAAGCCCAGAGCTTTTCAAATACACCGTTTTCTGGATAACCAGCCATTTCGAAACATCCAAGCAAATGGGCATGGATGCGGTGTTTGTGCACATGGCGCAGTCTTACTACTGCACGGGTCAGGCGTTCTGGGCAGATTCGACCACCATCTCAAAGATCTGCGACCGCGCAAAGAAGTTGAGTTACTCGCTTATCGGAAACACAGCACCGAACCTCATCATGAATGACACGGCTGGAAAATTTCAGGTGCTGCACGCCATCCCAAATGATTATACCATCATCTATTTCTGGGATCCAACCTGTGGTCATTGCAAAAAAACCACGCCAAAAGTCAAGGAATTCTACGATAAGTTTAAAAAGGAACTGAATTTCGAGATCTATGGTGTGAACACGAATGCTGAGGAGCGCGATGAGTGGATCAAGTACATCAACGAGCATCATTTGGATTGGATAAATGTGGAAGATCCAGAACAGAAAACGGCTTACAAATACCTCTACGACATCTACTCTACTCCAGTTATTTATCTTTTGGACAAGGACAAGAAGATCATTGCCAAGCGTTTGGGAGCCGAAGACCTTGAAAACTTCATCCGACATCATAAGAAAAGATCTTCGTAAGAAGTTAACTTTGCTTCAAACTGAAACTGATGATCAATTCACGTAACCTCTTCATTTTTGTGCTGATCGTTCTGGCAGCGGGCTTGCGCATTGCAGGAGTTCTGCCGTACAACTTTTCGCCTGTGGCGGCCATAGCACTTTTTGGCGGAGCCATGTTCAGCAACCGTATCCTTGGATTTGTATTGCCGTTGGCCATAATGCTTGTCTCGGATGTTTTTGTCGGTTTCCACGACACCATGTGGGCGGTTTATCTCGGTTTCTTCGCTGTTGTGCTTATTGGCCAAGCAATCCGTAAAAACCCTACCATGCTTTCTGCTTTGAGCGGAGCGATGTTCGGGTCGGTTGTTTTCTTTCTGATAACGAACGCGGCCTGCTGGCTGACCATGCCTGAATACACAAAAGACCTTTCGGGTTTGCTGAACAGCTACGCTGCTGGACTTCCATTCTTCCGCGGAACGTTTGTGGGCGACATGCTTTTCACCGTGGTTTTCTTCGGAAGCTACAAGTTGGCCGAATTCCGTTTTCCTACATTGGTGAAAGCCTAAGCATTGGTCAAAAATCCTTTCATTGTCACGCTGATCGGCCTCTTTTTGGCCATTGCCATCAATGTCTATTTATTCGCCACGGGCGATGAATTGATCTTCGTTATTTCGCGTACCATGTTCGCCAATCTGATGTTGGTTCTCACGATCGTGCCCGTTCACGAGGCCATCAAAGTGCGTGGTTCATCCGTCTCATTTGGATTTGGCGAACGCATCCGTTCGGGAATGAAACCCGTTGCGCTATTTACGCTGACCGTTGCTTTAGTCACCTACATCCTTTTCAAAATGTTCGGAGATCCGCTGATCGGTCAACGAATTATGGACATGAAGCAGTTGCTGGATGCAGCCGTTGCCGATGGAAGCATTACCCAGGCAGAATCTGCAAAGCGATTGGAAGGTGCTAAGCAAGTACTTTCGCCTTCCATGCTTATTCTCATTTTACTCATGAGCAACATGGTAGTTGGATTCATCAGTTCGCTGCTGGCCGCGATGCTGATTCGGAAATAACTACTGCTTCATAATTTTTGTGCGGGAGAGCACCTCATCGCCAGATGTCAATCGAATTGTATAGGTTCCTGCTTTCAAGGATTCCAAATCCAGCTCAAACCGATTGTGCCCAGGATTTGTGGTGAAATAGCTTCCGTTTTCAACTCGTTTTCCGGTCATATCGAACAGTTCGTACTGAATCGCTTCTCCTGCGTCTTTTGCAACCCAAAGCAAGGTTGTTGAGTTAACGGTCGGGTTCGGATAGACCGTCAGATTCTCCCATGCACGTGGACTTGGCTTATCGTAGATCAGATTGATAAGTTGCTGTTCCTCATCCGTCAGACCTGACAGGTCCAATTCTCCGCCCCGCATGTAAATGTTGAGTTTCATCGTTCCATCTTTGCTGTATTGATTGGAAAGACTGCTCCCTTCACCGAACGTTAGTTTGGCACCTACCGGAAGTTCCATGTAGAGTTGGTTCGGTTCCGTATCTGTGCCATACTCGTACATGAACACAGGACCATTGATGACCAAATGACCTCCCGGTTCGATTTCAATCTGAGCGTCTGTTTTCAGGGCCATCATACCGATGCCGTTATGTCCGTAGTGAAATTCGGTACCACTTTTCACTTTCAATCCACCTCCACGGCCAAAAAGATTACAGCCTTTTGAACCATGAAATCCGATGGTTCCACCGTCAGCAACCAAATGTGTTCCTCCTTCCCAAAAAACTTCGAACCATGTAATGCACATGTTGCCATTCAAAATGACATCGAGGCCATGTCTAACGGAGTTAGAACTATCGACCAATGCGCCACGCAAAGCCGTGAAATCTTGAAAATGAAGCGAAGCATACTCTGGAATGTAGAACTCGATCAATGTGGAATCGGTCGGACTTCCATAAGGCATCACATCCGTATAACTAATAGAATCTGGTGTGGGATAGACATCATTCCAGTAACGAACAAGATAAGGTCCCCAATCAACTTGAGGATAGGTCACTTGAGGAATAATTTGGGTGCCATCATAATGAGGTTCTAAGTTTGGGTTCTGAAAATACGTGTCATTTGTTGCTCCATAGGAGTGAAACTCGTAGACAACTTGAATTACTTCTTGCCCAATGATTTTCTGTGTAGGAAAACAAATAATCGGTTCACCTCCTGTCTCGAACACCAGATCGACCATGCTGTAAACCGTGTCCGTTCCAGATGAATCTGGCATTTGCATTTTCATATGAACTTTCTCACATCCGCTGGAAGAACAACCATAGTAGAGCAACGACCACATCAGGTACACCGTTGATGTGTCCAAAGGCAATGCAGAATCAATTTCAAACTCGAAAAAGACCGAACGGTCATTTGGAACCGTAGATAGTGGGAACCTCCAAGAATTACCGTTCTGAACCAATGAATAGCAAAGAGAACTGTCCAATGCACCGTTCCAAGTATCATCTAACGTTGAATACATGCGAACATTAGAATACGCGTCAATGCTTGTGGTGGAGTCCGTTTCACACGGTCGAGTTTCATGCGTGCCAACATTCAGTGTGTAATACTGAGCAAAACTGACCGAAACCGTAAAGAAGAAAAGGAAGACGAA
Source organism: Flavobacteriales bacterium (assembly GCA_016124845.1). Classification (NCBI taxonomy): domain Bacteria; kingdom Pseudomonadati; phylum Bacteroidota; class Flavobacteriia; order Flavobacteriales; species Flavobacteriales bacterium. The sequence goes on along the minus strand of WGMW01000033.1, from coordinate 101,128 downwards.
GGAGTAGAATCTTTTCATGCAGATTGAATTTGCATGAAATTAACAAACTGTTTCTAATTTTTCACAACGTCTTTGGAAAGTTTTTGAAGATCCATCCCATCGAAGTTCCCAGAACTCATCAGTAGCAGATTCTTCTTCTTCCAGCTCATCTTATGGAGGAACTCCTTTAATTCTGATGAATCGGTGATAACGATGAGATCTTTCTTCCCGAACGCCTTTTTCACTTCCTTTTTGGTCAGTTCAGGCAGCTTCTTGTGTTTCAACGTTTTAGGATTGAAATACACGATGGCCGCGTCCGCCAACTTCATGCTTTTGCGGTATTCCTCCAAAAACTTGAGGTTGAGCGAACTGAACGTATGAAGTTCCAAAACAGCTACAAGCTGACGGTCGTCAAACTGCTTCTTAACAGCAGCAACCGTGGCTTTTACCTTGGATGGCGAATGCGCGAAATCCTTGTAAACAACGGTTTTCTTGGATGATGCCAACAGCTCCAATCGCTTGCTGGCACCTTTAAAGTCTTGAATGGCGTGGTAAAAATCCTTATCCGTAACGCCCAAACTGGCACACACCAAGCGCGCCCCGTTCATATTTACCAAGTTGTGTTCACCGAACACCTGCAACGGAATCTTTCCTTGGTCTGTGAGTAGATAGGTGATGCCATCTTCGATCACATGAGGCGGAACGGAGTACGGCAACAGCGAAATATCATTCTCCGCATCTTCCGCCACTTTCTTCACTTCCGCATCATCAATACAGTAAATGAGCTTCCCTCCTTTCTCGATCAGATCCACGAACATGGAAAACTGCTCCACGTAGTTGTCGAATGTCGGAAACACATTCACATGATCCCAAGCAATACCGCTTATCAGCGCGATGTTTGGTTTATACAGATGGAATTTCGGCCTGCGGTCGATGGGACTGCTCAAATATTCGTCACCTTCAAGAATCACCACAGGCGCTTTCTCGGTCAGCTTCACCATGGTATCGAATCCGGCCAGTTGCGCACCGACCATGTAATCGGCATCCACACCACATCTGTTCAGCACATGTAGAATCATGGCTGTGATGGTCGTTTTGCCATGACTTCCACCAATCACCACGCGTGTCTTGTCCTTGGTCTGTTCGTAGATGTACTCCGGATAGGAATAAATCTTCAATCCCAACTCCTGCGCTTTCAGCAACTCGGGATTGTCGCTCCGTGCATGCATTCCCAGAATCACTGCGTCAAGATCATTTGTGATATGATCAGGATTCCAGCCCATTTTCTCAGGCAGCAGACCGTACTTTTGCAAACGGCTCTTGGAAGGCTCGAAAACTTCATCATCAGACCCCGTAACTTCATACCCTTTGTGGTGCAAAGCCAAGGCCAGATTGTGCATGGCACTTCCCCCGATTGCTATGAAATGGACCTTCACGTAAACGAATCGTTAAGCAAATGTTAACGACCGCAAAATAAGACAGCCCCACCATGTGGCAATGTTAAATTTTGAGGCGGACGATGGCGACTGACCACAGTCGACAGTAGGACAACCGTAGTCTATAGACTGTAGACTATCTGCTATCTTGCAGGCAAATCAGAAATAATGAAACTCTACAGCATAGAAACTGGATTTTTCAAATTGGATGGTGGTGCCATGTTTGGGGTTGTGCCGAAATCGATCTGGCAGCGGACCAACCCTGCCGATGAGAATAACATGTGTACGTGGGCCATGCGCTGTCTGCTGATAGAAGACGGGAACAGGCTGATCCTGATTGATAACGGCATTGGCAATAAGCAAGATGACAAGTTTCTGCGGCACTATTATCTGCATGGCAATGCTACGCTGGAAAAGAGCCTTGCCAAGCACGGTTTCGGGAAAGATGACATAACGGATGTGTTCTTGACACATCTCCATTTTGACCATTGTGGCGGAAGCGTGAATTGGAACCGCGACCGAACAGGGTTTGAGATGAATTTCAAAAATGCCACATACTGGAGCAACGCACGCCATTGGAAATGGGCCACCGAGCCGAACAGACGCGAACGTGCCAGCTTCCTCAAAGAGAATATTCTACCGATACAGGAAAGTGGGCAATTGAAATTTATTGAGAACGAAGGCGAATGGATTCCGGGAATCGATATTCTGTTTGCCAATGGTCACACCGATGCACAGATGATCCCGAAGATCCAATACAAAGGACAGACCTTGGTCTTCATGGCCGATCTTCTTCCATCAGTAGGTCATTTTCCTATTCCGTTTGTGATGGGGTATGATACGCGCCCACTCATCACGTTGGATGAAAAGGAGAAATTCCTGAACGAAGCAGCCGACAACAACTACCTTCTCATGTTCGAACACGACTCGGTAAATGAATGCAGCAGCGTGGTGCATACAGATAAAGGCGTGCGTTCTGACAGGACTTTCAAATTGGAGGAGTTGTGAAAAACTTCCCCGCTCATTTCCTGACAACCGTACGATAGGTTAGCCGTCAAATGCATAGATTGACCCGATCAACCAACCGCATTTGACAGAATAACTAAATTCGAACAGATCATTCTTCTGAATGATGTTGCAGAGATGATGAAACGCTGGCCAATACCCCTGATCGCCATGCTCACCATGTTGGTGTTCTCAGGTAGCGTTTATTCTCAATGTCAGCAATTGGTGCCTCTTGAAGTGATCAACCCCGGGTTTGAAGGACCGACTTCGCCTCATATTACACCTGCCCCGTGGAGCACCTGTGGAATTACTCCTGACACACAACCTGGGTCGTGGGGCGTAACCTTGCCACCGTCTGAGGGCAACAGTTATGTTGGATTTGTTTACGGTGGCTCGAACTGGCAGGAAGGTGCCTCCCAACAGCTAAGCGGAAGTATGCAAGCTGGTGTTCAATACACCTTCACAATAGACCTTGCTGCAACGCCTGCTTCCGGTGGAGGCATCAACCCCAACTCATTCTGCCACATGGAAGTTTGGGGTGCAAGTGCCATCTGCACTAAGACAGAGTTGCTCTGGAGTTCCCCGCTCGTTACGCATTACAACTGGCAAACGTACACGGTCTCCTTCACACCAAGCCAAAACTGGACGCATATTTACTTTATCTGCAACTGCGGGCCGATGGGTTATATCCTTCTGGACAACATCACACCGATTCAGGCAAACAACCCGAATGTTTTCATCACCTCGCATGTGGATGGCGATGCAGAGACCTGCGGGTTTACCCTTGCTGGAAATGTGAACGATGCGGTGATCGACTCGGTGATCCTGACGGGGAATTTCCAAGGTTCTCCCCTACCTGCAACCATGAACGGATTGGATTGGTCTGCCCCCATCACCTTCAACGGTCCCGGAAACCAGACCATTACGGCCACGGCCTATTACACCGATCAGCAACAGCAGGAAACCTGCGTTTATACAGACGTGGATCTGGTCATCAATTCCCCTTCGTCCGATTTTACATTTATAAGTCAGTGCGATGGAACGGCCATTCCGTTCACAGATCAATCTGCACCGTTCGGTAACAGTACTATTAACGTTTGGAACTGGGATTTCGGAGATGGTAACACGTCCACGCAGCAGAATCCGACACACACGTACAACACCTCTGGAACGTACACGGTAAGTTTAGAGATCACTTCTTCTGATGGCTGTTCAGTCACTTCAAGCCAAGATGTACCCGTTTATGAAAACCCAACAGCTGACTTTACATTCAACGAGGCTTGCGAAGGCGACATAACGGATTTTTGGGATGTCTCCACCCTCACAGTTGGAACGATTACCAATTACTCGTGGGATTTCGGGGATGGAAACACCTCCTCGGTTCAAAACCCGACCAACGCTTACAGCACTTTGGGAGTTTATGATGTACAACTCACCCTAACCACCGCAGATGGATGCACGGGTTCTATCACGCAACAAGTTGGCATGTATCCGTTGCCCGAAGCAGATTTCAGCTTTGCGGATGCTTGCTTGAACACCGATTTCCAGTTTACAGATGAAACAACAGTTCTTACTGGTTCTGTCGCTGCATGGGATTGGGATTTTGGGGATGGAAATACGTCAACCGTTCAGAATCCGACCAACCTTTACGCTTCAGATGGTACTTTCCAAGTGACATTGACCGCAACCACAGACCACAACTGCTCAGACACCAAAACGCAGACGGTCACCGTGCATCCACTTCCCGTGGCCGACTTTACCAATACAACGGTCTGTGCACTCATTGACATGGATTACACCGATGCCTCTTCGGTCACATCTGGAAGCATTACAGGTTGGCAATGGTATTTCGGAGATGGCAATACTTCAACCATTCAAAATCCGACAAACCTGTTTGCCACGGGAGGAACCTACACTTCCTCATTGGTCGTTACAACTGCTTTGGGCTGTGAGGATTCAGTAGCTACAGATGTGACTGTTTATCCGAAGCCAGAAACAGAATTCAACCCGATAGATGCGTGTCTGAATGATGAGAACATCTTTGTGGATCAAACCACCATCACTGGTTCAAACCTTACTGGTTGGGACTGGGATTTCGGAGATAATAACGGTACATCAACGGTTCAATCTCCCGTTTACACTTACTCCAACTCAGGGCAGTATTTGGTTGAACTGATCGCTACCACGGCCGATGGTTGCAAGGATACGATTGAGCATAACGTTCAGGTGTATGAGCTTCCAGTTGCCGATTTCACGTTCACCAATATCTGTGAGGATGACTCCGTTCAGTTTACGGATGCATCCACCATTCCTTCGGGCAACATTTCTGGCTGGGAATGGGATTTCGGAAATGGGAATACATCCACATTACAAATTGCTCCTTATCAGAGCTATCCGGCAGATAACTTCTACCCTGTCTCACTTGTCGTGTCTTCTGGTTTCGGATGTTCAGACACATTGGAACAGACCATTGAGGTCTATCCTGTTCCAATTGCTGCTTTTGCGTTCGATAGTGTGTGTTTTCCATTGGAGATTCAGTTCACGGACCTTTCCGACCCGAACGGTTCCTACAACATCACCAATTGGCAATGGAACTTCAGCGATGGACAGACAAGTTCGCAGCAATCGCCAAGCATGGATTTTGGAATGCCGGGAACCTTCTCTGCCGACCTCTTGATAAGCAATGCACCTGGCTGTAAGAACTCCATTTCTGGAGGCGATGCCGTGGTTCATCCACTGCCCGTGGCCGTATTCCCCGAAGGATTGGCCACCTGTTTGGAAGACACCATTTTCTTCACGCAAGAATCCACTATTGAACCCATAACCGATGATACGATCATGCATTGGAACTGGAACTTTGCCGATGGATACAGCTCCACCGATATGGAGCCATTCCATGTTTATGCTTCGCATGATCTTTATGATGTGGTGCTGACCGTGACCACGAACCACGGTTGTCAGGATGACCAAATGAATGTGGTTGAGATCTATCCGCTACCTGATGTGAGCTTTATTGCCGACCCACCTCAAGGTTGCGCACCACTTCGGGTTCAGTTCATCGATCAATCCTCCATTCCAAGTCCTTATGTGCTTTCCACTTGGGAATGGACGCTTGGAGCAGATTCGCTGACTGCGGATGTTCCATCTCCTTCCATTGTTTATGACCCGGAACTTGAACCGATGGATATTGCGCAGTACGATATTGACCTTATCGTGACCAGCACCAATGGTTGCGTTACCGAACTTGCCAAACCAGCTTACGTTACCGTCTATCCGAAACCGGTTGCCGATTTCTCGGTCAATCCTGAAAAGACGAACATAGTCAACCCGAAATTTGAGCTGACCGATCTTTCTACAGAAAATGTGACCAATTGGGACTGGAGCTTTGGCGATGGAACGTACAGCAATGAGCAGAACCCGACCCATTATTATCAAGCGGTCGGCACCTACGGAATCGGACTCATCGTAGAAACCCAGTTCGGTTGTCAGGACACGATTGGTCTGGAAGTAAAGGTTGAGCCAATATTCACCTTCTACATTCCGAATTCATTTACGCCTGATGCGGATGGCATCAACGATGATTTCTTCGGTACAGGCGAAGGATTCGATTCGTACTCCATGTACATCTACGACCGGTGGGGTGAGTTGATATTCGAATCGAATGATCCCGAATATCATTGGGATGGAACTTATAAAGGTCAGCAGGTTCAGCAGGGAACATATCCGTACCGATTCTACATTATCGACTGGCAAGGAGACGACCACCAATACGTGGGTGCCGTTACACTTCATCGTTAACTTGTTCCCAGACAACTTCAAGCACAGGATCGCGTCAACCTAAGCGAAGTCAGATCTGAGTATATTCGAATCATTAGTTTAACTTCGGAGAGGCAATTCTGTGCAAAGCCATAACCCCATATCGCATGGTTGCAGCAAGCGGCTGTATTCAATTCTGAAAGCGTTTCTTCTTGTTGGAATTCTTTCCGTTACATCTTCGGTCTTTGCTCAGGAAATATGCAATAACGGTGTTGATGATGATGGTGACGGACTGATCGATCTGAATGACGATGAATGTGTCTGTGAAGGTTTCGGAGGAACCTCAAATGTCTCCTCTCTCATCCCTAACAGTTCGTTTGAAGACCGAAGCTGCTGTCCCAACAGCTACTCACAATTGAACTGTGCGGACACTTGGATTCAAGCATCCACACCAACTTCGGATTACTGGAACACCTGCGGAGCGGCCGGAAGCAGCTACGATGGTGGAACCGTGCTTCCACCACCTGATGGGACAGGTTTTGTTGGGTTTATTAACATGAGCGGTTGGCAAGAGTACGTGGGTGCCTGCCTTACCTCTACCATGACGGCTGGCGACAACTACCAACTCGATTTCTGGTTCGGGCAGACAAACAACAGCCCACTGATCGATCTTACCTTTTATGGAACGCCCAATTGTGGTGATATTCCGTTCAGTGGAAATGATTGTCCAATGGGTCAGGGCGGTTTCGTTACACTGGGATCCATTTCTGTTGGGGGTGGTAGCGGTTGGGTCCAGGAATCATTCAACTTCACACCTTCAATCGATATCAACGCCATAGTGATAGGAGGCGCGTGCGGTAGCGGTGGCGCGAGAACATACTATTACTTGGATGACCTGAGTTTGAACTCAACCGACCTGTGGGAGGTTTTGGCCGTGAATCAGGTTGGATTGTACTGCGAGGATAATATTGTGCTTCAGGCGACATCCGACAGCGTGGGTGGAACATGGCAATGGTACAAGGAAGGAATCGCGCTGCTTGGTGAAACCGCTCCGAATTACAATGTTCCGGCAGGTGCTCCCGGCCTGGGAAACTACACGGCTGTTTACACAATAGGAAGCCAATGCGAAGCCAAGGATATTGAAGTGGTCCAGCCCGACCTTCCTACCGCAGATTTCACCACCGCCAATGTCTGTTTCCCCGCTGATGTGGTTTTCACAGATCAGTCTTCGGTAGCAAGCGGAAGCATCACCAACTATGAATGGGATTTTGGAGACAACAACACCTCGACTCAACCAAGCCCCACGCACACCTATCAAATAGATGGCACTTACACAGTTGAACTTACGGTTACGACAGATATCAGCTGTGTGGAAACGCACCAAATGGACGTGACCGTTTATGCCAAACCGCAAGCCGATTTTTCCTCGGTTCCCGGATGTTTGGGCGACCCGACCGTTTTCACCGATCAGTCACAGATCAATGCGCCCGCAACCATCACACAATATGAGTGGGATTTCGGGGACAGTAACACTTCCACACAGGCAAGTCCATCAAACTACTACACGATCGACAGCACCTACAATGTGGAGTTGATCACCACAAGTGGTGACGGTTGCTCGGACACGACCACCGCTGTCATCGATGTATATCCAACACCGGTGGTGGATGTTTCCGTACAGGCAGAATGTACGCTGGATGATGTGCAGTTCGTGAACAATTCCAGCATTTCGAGCGGAACCATCGACCAATATGATTGGGACTTTGGCGATAATACGACATCAACGTTGGCGGCACCTGTTCATGTTTACACGGCACCGAATACCTACACCGTCAACTTCATAGCAACCAGTGATCATAGTTGTGTGGCCGACACCACGTTTCAACTTGTAAGTTATCCGAATCCGGTTGCCGATCTGACCGTAACGGATGTGTGTGCTTACGACCAAGTGTCCATAACGGACAACAGTTACGTGATCGCGCCCGGTACCATTGACACGTACGAATATGACCCAGGCGACAATTCAGGTGTTCAAAGTTCGGTCCCGAGCCAGTATCTGTATGGTGCTGCTGGGGCTTACACGATCGAATTGATCGTAACTACGCAGCAAGGTTGCGATGACACGGTTCAAGTGGTGACAAACGTTTATGATGTTCCGACTGCCGATTTCAGCTTCACCAATATCTGTGAGGACGACTCCGTGCAGTTCAACGACCTTTCCACCATTGCGTCTGGAAGCATCAATTCTTGGCAATGGGACTTCGGGAACAACCAAACTTCAACACAACAGATTCCGCCATTCCAGAGTTATCCAGCAGATGATCTTTACCCTGTTTCGCTTATCGTTGCTTCTGGTTACGGATGTTCCGACACGTTGGAAGATGTCATCGAGATCTATCCAGTTCCGATCGCTGATTTCACCTTTGACAGCGTATGTTATCCGCTGGAGATTCAGCTCACGGATCTATCAGATCCGAATGGAGCTTATAATATCGTCACATGGCAATGGACGTTCAATGACCCAAGCAATCAGACGAGTTCAATTCAAAATCCGTTGATGGATTTTGGAGCTCCGGGAACTTATGGTGCAACGCTACAGATCACAAACGATCCTGGTTGCAAGAATTCCGTATCGTTGGGAGATGCGGTTGTGCATCCGTTGCCTGTGGCCGACTTCCCTGATGGCTTGGCCACCTGTTTGGAAGACACCATCTTTTTCACGGATGAATCCACGATCACCCCCATTACGGATGATGTGATCGACACATGGACATGGGACTTGGACGATTCGAACTTTCTCTACACCCAGAATGGATTTTACGTGTATCAAGATCCAAATCTCTACAATGTCAATCTCACCGTGGAAACCAACCATGGTTGCATGGGTGACCAAACCAAAGTGGTGGAGATCTACCCGCTGCCGAATGTCGATTTCAGCGCTTCTCCACAGGAAGGCTGTCAACCGCTACAGGTTCAGTTTTACGATGGCTCAAGCATTCCAGCGCCTTACTCGCTTGCCAGTTGGGAATGGACGTTGGGCAGCGACTCATCCATCGCAAACGGTCCAAACCCGTATATGATGTACAATCCTGAAATTGATCCGCTGGATATTGCACAGTTTGACATTTCACTCACGGTCACCTCAGCCAAAGGCTGTGTCTCAGACATTTACCGTCCGAACTACATCACGGTCTATCCCAAACCCGATGCCCTTTTCTCGGTGGATGAGCAGGTGAAGAACATCATCAAACCTGAGTTCATTTTCACCGACCAATCTTCGGAGAACGTCACACTTTGGGATTGGAGTTTTGGCGATGGCTCCACTTCCACCGATCAGAACCCGATCTACACTTATGGAGATACAGGCACATATCCGATCGTGCTGATGGTAGAGACGCAATACGGTTGTTTGGACACCATCGATTACAAAGTGAAGGTGGAACCGTTCTACACGTTCTACATCCCCAATTCATTCACGCCAGACAACGACAACATCAATGATGACTTCTATGGCCAAGGACAGTTCTATGTATCGTACGAGATGTGGATCTACGACCGTTGGGGTGAGCAGATCTTCTACTCACAAACCGATGATTACCATTGGGACGGCACTTACAAGGGCAAGCAGGTACAGGAAGACACCTACATTTATCGCTTCTACATTATTGATTGGGAAGGCCACGACCACCAGTACAAAGGCATCGTAACGGTGCATCGGTAACGGCTTCTGGTTTCTTCCAAGGATAATCCGTTGAAACTACGTTACTTTCTACATGTTTAGACAGCGTAAAGCCGAAACTACACCGACCGTGACCGTCACAAGCATTTGACTTAGTAGGATTTGTAAAACGTTATTTCCTTTTTTGAAATACCCAATACTTGCGTGCCTTTGACTGAATCGACCCTATATCCTACCGAAATGATGGCATCAAGATTATAGTATTCGACCCTATAGGTCTTACCGTCTGACGCAGTTGTTGCATTTTTTGCAACAACTTCATTCCTGACCAATTCACCGTCCTTGAAAATATTGTTCAAATGTCTGGAAATGACAGACTTATCCTTTTCAAACAAATCCACCATTTGCAACTGAGACAACCAGACCGTGTCATCTTTGAAGGTGACATTCACATGCGTGCCACCATCTGGACCATTGAAGATTTCAACCTTATCAGCCAAGACTAAAACTTATCCAATTCCCCAGCTTTCTGCATCACTTTTACCAACTTTCCGTTGGAATATTTTGCACGATAGGTGATATTTCCATCCATGTCCCAGTAAGTGTTGGTACCATCCAAACGACCTTCGTTGTAATTGATGTTGAACCACTTGGCCCCATGTTCATACCAAGCTTGGCAGAGCCCCTGTAGTTTTCCGTTCGCGTAAGACAGTTCCTGGAATTTGAATCCGTTGGAATAGAACAATTTCCAGAGGCCATCCTTCTCTCCCATCTTGTAATCGCCCTCTGCACGCAACGCACCTGATTCGTGCCATTCGATGCTGTGACCGTCTTCCAATCCGTCCTTGTATGATTTATCGTACTGCTTATTGCCGTTCGGGTACCAGAGCAACGCCTTTCCATCGCGTTTTCCGTTCTTGTAATTGACATCGAACTTCGGTTCGCCACCTTCGAAATAACCGAGCCATTTGCCGTTCATTTCACCATTCACAAACTCGCCTGTTTCCTTTACCTGTCCGTTCTTGTACCAAGAGGTCCAAATGCCTGTTTCCTTATCGTTTTCGAAGGCACCTGTGCTGAACGGCTCCCCCGTTTCGTAGTAGCGCAACCAAGCACCAGATTTCAGTCCGTTCAGAAACGAACCCGTCTTCCACTTCGTGCCCTCCAGTTCGTAGTTGTAAACCCATTCTCCCGTCAGTTTATCGTTGGCGAAAAGTCCTTTGCTGCCAAGCGTTCCATTCTCGTAGAAGAATTTCCACTCACCTTCGCGCTTGTCGGCCACAAAAGCTCCTGTCATTTCCGTGTTCCCGTTCTGGTAGAACCAAGTGAACTTGCCTTCCTTTTTTCCATCCTTGAACGTTCCCGTCATGCTCAGCTGGCCGTTCAAATGCCATTGCTCTTCTTTGCCCTGCTGCTGCCCGTCCTTATAATTTGCAACACGCTTCTTCTGTCCTGTTTTGTAGTAGAAATCCCATTCACCGTTCTTCTCACCGTTTTTCAAAGTACCTTCAAACTCCACTTTTCCGTCAGGATAAAAACTGATGTTCTTTCCATTTTCGGTCTCCTGATCACTTAATAGCTGACCATCGCGGTAGTAGCATTTCCAACGACCTGTCTTGACGTTGTCCTTGTATTTGCCTTCGCAGAAGAGATTACCATCCTCGTAGTAGCTCTTCCACATTCCCTGCTTCAAACTGTCCGTCATCTTGCCTTCCTCCTTCACATTGCCGTTCGGCCAAAGTTCCTTCGTATTCTCCTGCCCGATGGACAGAAGCGGCAACATCAACAGTATCACAAGCACATTTCTCATATCACTTCAGTATAATTTCCTGTACGGTCTCTTCACCTAATTCCTTATTCATGTTCTGGATGATGCTCTCTTTTGCGAACGAAAGCTCATTGCGCAGCACCGAACTATCCAATTTTACGGTCAACTTCCCTGCTTTGTAATAAATGGAAGTGGTGCGATTCTTCACCGCTGGTCCGAGCAATTGCCCCCAAAGATGAACGATGCGCGTTTCCTTGGCCTTATTGGCCATGGGATGATTGTCGAGCCAATCTTCGATCACCTCCTTAAGAGGCTGCTGATTGGAAAGCCGTTTGCTCATCCTTTGTAATCCTTTAGGAAGGCTTTCACATTCTGATCGATGCGTTCGGTGATATTCGCAGACGCAATAGGAACGAACTTCTCGCCAACGATCATCTCGTATAATTCGATGTATCGCGAAGAAACCGTTTGCACGAACTCATCTGGCATAAACGGCATTTGCTGTCCGTCTTTGCCTTGGAAACCGTTCTCCATCAACCACTCGCGTACAAACTCTTTGGAAAGCTGTTTCTGCGGTTCGCCCTTGGCCTGTCGCTCCTCATATCCATCGGCATAGAAATAGCGGCTGCTATCTGGTGTATGGATTTCATCGATCAAGTAAACCTCCCCGTTTCTATTTCCGAACTCATACTTCGTATCAACCAAGATAAGCCCTTGTTTTTCAGCCATTTCAGAACCTCTCTGAAACAGTTTTCGGGTGTAAGCTTCCATTTGCTCATAATCGGCCTGTGGGACAATTCCTTTGGCGAGAATGTCTTCTCTCGAAATGTCCTCATCGTGGCCTTCTTCGGCCTTGGTTGCTGGCGTAATGATCGGTTCTGGAAAGCGGTCGTTCTCCTTCATTCCGTCTGGCATCGGCACACCACAGATGATGCGCTTTCCTGCTTTGTACTCGCGCCAAGCGTGACCAGCAAGGTAACCACGGATCACCATCTCCACACGATACGGTTGGCACGCATGACCTGCAGAAACCACAGGATCTGGCAATGCAACCAACCAATTGGGAACGATGTCTTCCGTAGCGCGGAGAAACTTGGCAGCGATCTGCGTAAGTACCTGTCCTTTGAACGGAATTCCCTTGGGCAGAATGTGGTCGAAAGCAGAAATACGGTCGCTGGCCACCATCACCAACAGATCGGTGCCGATGGTATACACATCACGGACCTTTCCCTTGTAAACGTTCGTCTGTCCCGGAAACTGGAAATCCGAACTGGTAAGCGTGGTCGGAAGTTTCAATGCCTCACTCATTATTTGTCTGCTTTAGCGTAAATGTCTACAATTCTTTTCACGATGGGGTGGCGAATGATGTCCGCCCCGCCCAATTCGATAAATGCAATTCCTTTGGTTCCACGCAAAAGATTCCATGCGTTGCGAAGTCCGCTCTGTACTTTCTTCGGAAGGTCGACCTGCGTCACATCTCCCGTAATAATGAACTTGGCCGAATTGCCCATTCGTGTAAGGAACATCCGCGTTTGTGCATCAGTGGCGTTCTGCGCCTCATCCAAAATCACGAATGCATGATCGAGCGTGCGACCGCGCATAAAACCCAGCGGTGCGATCTGAATCACACCTGTTTCCATGTACTGCGTGAGCTTCAACGGAGGAAGCATGTCCATCAATGCGTCATACAACGGCTGCAAATATGGGTCGAGTTTCTCCTTCATGTCTCCTGGTAGGAAACCGATGCTTTCGCCAGCTTCCACAGCGGGACGCGTAAGGATGATGCGCTTCACTTCCTTGCGTTTCAATGCTCGGACGGCCAGCGCAACCGCAGTATAGGTTTTCCCAGAACCAGCGGGGCCAATGACGAAAACCATGTCATGGTCCTCAACGGCTTCCACGATCTTTTTCTGATTGTGCGTTCTGGCCTTGACCAAATTACCGTTCGGACCATGAACAAGCACCGAATCATCAAGGTCTTTCTCATTTCCCGAATCGCTTAGAAGCAAGCGTTCGATCTCTGCCATCTGCAAACTTCCGTACTTCTTGTAATGGCCTTGAAACTGCTTGAAACGCGCTTCGAATTCCTCAATGGAATCATCATCTCCGATCAGTTTCAGATCCTGACCGCGACCGATCAATTTCAGGTTTGGAAAGTACTTGGCAATGGTCTTGAGTTTCCGTTCGTTCACCCCGTAGAATTCCAACGGTGGAATCGGTTCAATGCTGAAAGTTTTTTCGCTCAAGAAGCCTTCAAATTAACGGGGTTCAACTTTTGGTGCGTGCGCTTATTATGTAGCTTTGGAACGGTTACAAAGTAACGTAAATTGCCCTCAGCACTCACCGAAAAAACCTCCATTTAACCAACAGATGTCGATAATCACATTAACGACAGACATGGGTCATCGCGACCATTATGTTGGTGTTCTGAAAGGCGCTATTTACAAGCAATTTCCCGAGGCCAAGATCGTAGATCTATCGCATGAGGTGAAGTCATTCTACATCCCTGAAGCGGCCATGGTTGTTCGTAACTCGTATCCCGATTTTCCGAAAGGAACGGTGCATCTTATTGGTGTGAGTCCGAACCGCAATGAGCGCATCAACCACTTGGTGGTTGAATTCAAAGGACAGTACTTCATCGGTGCAGACAACGGCATGTTTCCGCTCATCTTCGATCGCGAACCCACCAAGATCTTCGACCTGAGCATGATCACGCAAACAGCCACATCGGTCATCTTCCCTACACGGGATATTTTCTCCGTTGCTGCCTGTCATCTCGCCAAAGGCGGAATCATGGAAATTCTTGGCAGACCAGCACAGATACTGAACGAGCGGACGCAATTCGTTCCAACCATCGATGGTTCGACCATTCGCGGACTGGCCATTCATATCGATGTGTACGGCAACATCATCACCAACATAGACCGTGGTCTTTTTCAGACCGTTGGTCAGGGACGTCCGTTCGAAATCCGCTTTCGCAAAGAACAACATGTCATCAATCGCATCTTCGAATCGTATTCGGATGTGCCAAATGGGGAAAAAATGGCTTTATTTGGAGCTACAGGATTACTGGAGATAGCCATTAACCGTTCGAGTGCAGCACAACTTTTGGGCGTAAAGCATGAGGACGTCATAAGTATTGAGTTCAGATGATAACGCGCATTGTACAGCTTACTTTCCAAGAGCATTTGGTAGATGAATTTTTGAAAACCTTTGAGGTGAGCGGCCCCAAGATCCGTGCATTCGATGGCTGCCGTAGCCTTGAACTTGTGCGCGACAAGTACCGTCCGTACGTGTTCTTCACCATCAGCAAGTGGGAAACCGAAGATGCCTTGGAAGCCTACCGCGAATCTGACCTTTTCCGCAACACGTGGAAAGTGACCAAAACACTTTTCTCGGTTCCAGCGCATGCTTGGTCGACCGTAGATAGCGGGCATTAACACTCTATCTTTGGCGTAGATGAGTGCCACGCCAGAATCCATACTCAAACAATACTGGGGTTTTGATGGATTTCGTGCGCAGCAGCCGCAGACCTGAACAGCCTGTTCAGACTACTGTTTCTATATCTATTTACATATAAATAAGATTTGGTAATGCAAATTATATCTCATAACATATAATTCTTTATTTTTACATTAAATTATATCAATCAGCATATAATGAAAGGATTGGCTGAGTTTGTTAAAGCGCGGAGAAAGGAGGTGAACCTCACACAGGAAGAGTTTGCAGAACGCGCTGGTGTGGCACTTACGGTGGTTCGCAAAATAGAACAGGGAAAAACCAACCTGAATATGAAAAAGGTGAACCTTGTCTTACGCATGTTCGGGCATGAACTTGCTCCTGTGAACAGCAAAGACCTGAGCAGATGAGAAGCGGAAAGGTGTTTTACAAGAACAGCTTGGCAGGAACGATCACCGAAACCAACGATGGTGAATTTGTCTTTCGGTACGATGCTTCGTATGTGAAAAAACATCCGAACCGACCGATCACCTTCACCATGCCTGTTACCGACAGTCCTTATCAAGACAATCGGCTGTTCCCGTTTTTCGAAGGCCTGATACCCGAAGGCTGGCTGCTCGATATTGCGTCTAAGAACTGGAAGATCAACCGCAACGACCGTATGGGACTTCTACTGGCCTGCTGCCAGAACTGCATCGGTGCGGTAAGTGTCGAACCAATTCCTACGGAAGATGTCGCGTAAATGCCTTTACTGTTATCAGCCGTTGGATGGTGATGCCGACTTCCACGAGAAATGCTCCGTAGAGTTTTTCGGCACACGCCAACCACCGACCATCGAATATTCATTGAATCAGATGGATGAGCTGGCCAAGCAGGTGGTTGAACGCAGCGTAACCGTTCCTGGTGTGCAGCCCAAATTGTCCATGTCGTTGGTAACAACCGCCAGAAAAAAAGCGGATGCACGACTGACCGTTGTCGGTGCGCTTGGCGGCCAATACATCTTCAAACCACCATCCGACCGATTTCCTCAAATGCCTGAGAACGAACACGTCACCATGCGCATTGCTGAGGCTTTCGGTATTCGCGTGGTTCCCTCTTCCCTCATTCGGCTGGCCTCTGGCGAACTGTCATACATCACTAAACGCATTGACAGAACTGACAGCGGAGAGAAGATTCACATGCTCGATATGTTTCAGGTCACCGAAGCCTTTGACAAGTACAGAAGTTCCATGGAAAAGGTCGGCAAGGCACTCGACAGTTATTCGAGCAATACCCTTCTTGACAAGATCCTTTTCTTCGAACTGACCCTGTTTTCCTTCTTGACAGGGAACAATGACATGCACCTAAAGAACTTTTCGATGATAGAAAGTGCATCGGGCTGGATGCTTGCTCCTGCCTATGATCTGCTGAACGTTGCCGTCATTCTTCCAGACGACCAAGAAGAATTGGCGTTGACGCTGGCGGGAAAGAAAAGAAAACTCCAACGAGAACATTTTAACCGATTCGGCAATGGGCTTGGACTTACGGACAAACAGATGGAAAGTGCATTCAATCGCATGAAGCGCAACCGACCGAAAGCCGTCAAACTTCTCAATGACTCGTTTCTTTCGGACGAAATGAAGTCGGCTTACGGCCAACTGCTTGATCAGCGATATTCCCAATTGCATCTCTCATAGCTCCACAACCATCTATCTTTGGCGTAGATGAGCGTTACGCCAGAATCCATACTCAAACAATACTGGGGTTTTGATGCATTTCGTGCGCAGCAGCGCGAGATCATTCAAGAGGCTTTGGATGGCAGAGACGTGTTGGCCTTGCTGCCTACTGGAGGTGGAAAATCCATCTGTTTTCAAGTTCCAGTGCTGTGCATGGATGGCATTTGTATCGTCATTTCGCCACTCATTGCGTTGATGAAAGATCAGGTGGAAAACCTGAAGAAGAAAGGTATCAATGCGGTGGCGCTGCATTCGGGGCTGCACTTCTCGCAGATAGACACCATTCTGGACAATTGCGTGTATGGAGATGTGAAGTTTCTGTACATGAGTCCTGAGCGCTTGCGGACAGAAATTGTGCAAGTGCGGCTTCAGAAAATGAACGTGAATCTGATTGCGGTGGATGAGGCACATTGCATCTCGCAATGGGGTTATGACTTTCGCCCGCCCTATTTACAGATAGCGGAAATAAGAGAACTACTACCGAAAGTTCCTGTGCTTGCTCTGACCGCCACCGCCACACCGAAAGTTGTGGAAGACATTCAGGAAAAACTGGCGTTCAAAAAGAAGAACGTCATTAGAAAATCGTTCGCTCGCGAAAACCTTTCTTACATGGTGCTGCGAGAAGATGACCTGAAAGGACGCATGCTGCGCGTGTTGGAGAAAACATCTGGAAGTGCCATCATCTATGTTCGAAATCGGAGACGAACCAAGGAAGTTGCGCAGTTTCTGCAATCACAAAAGCTTTCGGCTTCGTTCTACCATGCAGGACTTTCATTTGAGGAACGACAGACACGCCAGAATGATTGGATCAATGATAAGACGCGAATTATCGTTTCTACGAATGCCTTCGGAATGGGTATCGACAAACCCGATGTACGTTTGGTCATTCATCTCGGTTTCCCAGACAGTTTGGAGGCATACTTTCAAGAAGCTGGCCGCGCAGGGCGCGATGGCAAAGAGAGCTATGCGGTGGCACTTGTTGGAGAGAAAGACATCACCGAACTGAAGAAGCGCTTGGAGAACGAATTCCCAACCCGCGAACGCATCAAGGAAATGTATTATGCATTGGGCAGTTATTTCCAACTGGCAGAAGGAAGCGGTGAAGACGTTTGGTTCGACTTTGACCTTGCCGCTTTCTGCGACCGCTACAAATGGAAACCCAATGAGGTAATGAAATCCATTTCGTTCTTGGAAAAGGCAGATGTTTTGCAGGTTTCGTCCAATTCGGACCCGCGTTCGTCACTACAGATTCTCGTCAATCACGATACGCTATACGATTTAGAAATGCGCAATCCGAAGGTGAACCGATTGACCAAGGTGTTGCTACGTTCCTATGGAAGACTGTTCGAAGAATTCGTTCCAATAAACGAACAACTCATCGCCAAACGTTCTGGTTATTCGTTGGAACAGGCAACCGCTATTCTGCAAAAACTGCATGGTTTGAAGGTTATCGACTACAGACCCTCAACCGGACTACCGAAGCTCACATTTGTGGGTGGCCGCGTTCGCAAACAGGACATTTACCTTTCGAAAGAGGTTTACGAATTGCGCATTCAACTTATCAAGGACCGCATCAATGCAGCTATTCATTTTGTGGAAAGTGATAAGGTCTGCCGAAGTCAGATGCTGCTCAAATATTTCGGAGAGATGGAAAGCAAACACTGCGGAAAATGTGATGTGTGTCGAGGACTTTCTAAGCTTTCGCTGGATGAGAAAGACATCGACCTCGTGAAGTCTAACATCGGTTCGGAAACAAGTATTGATGAACTTTTCGAAAAGGTTGAACGTCCTGAAAAAGAGATACTTAAAGCAGTTCAATTAATGCTTGACAATAACGAACTGATCTATCACATGAACGGAAAGGTCGGACTGCCGTGAAGAAGTTGCAAGTTGATTTTTATGACCGTGACGATGTGGTTCTAATTGCGCAGGAACTAATCGGAAAAGTGCTTTGCACGAATGTCGATGGCATCATCACCAAAGGGATTATCACAGAAACAGAAGCGTATGCAGGAACGGTCGACAAAGCTTCACACGCCCATGGCGGAAAACGAACCGACCGCACTGAGATCATGTTCGGAAAACCTGGAATCTCGTACGTGTATCTGTGCTATGGCGTGCATTCACTATTCAATGTGGTGACGAATAAGAAGGACATTCCGCATGCGGTTCTGGTTCGTGGAATTCATCCGTTAGAAGGCATAGAAACCATTGTTTCCCGAAGGAAAACCAAAGAACCATTGCATCGAATTGCTGATGGTCCGGGCAAACTGACCAAAGCATTGGGAATTGAATTCCGCCAACACAACAATCTTGATCTTTTGGGAGATACAGTTTGGATCGAAGACCATTCGATTGCAGTGAATCCGACCGAGATTGAAATTGGTCCACGGATTGGAATTGACTACGCAGAAGAAGATGCGCTACTTCCCTATCGGTTTCGTTGGAAGAATCCAGAAACACTATCTTAACTATGGTCGAGATGAAATCTCATAGCCACTGATTCACAGATTTACACTGATGTTCTCAGATTAGAATCAATTGAACGGTGTGATCTGTGAGAATCCGTGAATCTGTGGCCAATAAATGTCTTCTTCAAAATCAATTCATCCATCATCGAATACCTTTGCCGCCCGCATGAAGACCGTCACCATTAAAAAAGGAAAGGAAAGCTCGTTGCTGCGCAGGCATCGATGGGTGTTTTCGGGTGCCATTGCCAAAACGTCCTCTCCAGTTGAGAATGGTGAATTGGTCGGTGTCCAAAGTTTCAATGGCAACTTCATTGGCATCGGACACTATCATGATGGTTCCATTGCGGTTCGGATGCTGACGTTCGAAAAAGAGCGCATCGACCAAGAATTCTGGAACAAACGACTGCAAGAAGCTTTTGATGTGCGTCAAAATCTGGGACTGATCGGCAAACACAATAATTGCTTCCGATTGATTCATGCCGAGGGCGATGGACTGCCTGGCTGCGTGATCGATATCTACAATGATTGTGCAGTGGTTCAGAGCCACACCGATGGCATGGCCAATTCGGTGAAGGAAATTGCTGAGGCGTTAAACTCGCTGAAAGGTTTGAAGCTGAAAACCATCTACCATCGCAATGTTCCGCGGAAATCGGGCGAATTCTTGAAAGGAAAAATGGATGAGGGAATTTCGATTGAGAACGATCTGCAGTTCAAAGTGAATTGGGTTGATGGACAGAAAACGGGCTTTTTCCTGGATCAGCGAGATAATCGCTCATTGGTTGGGCAATTCGCCAAAGGCCGAGACGTGCTGAACACCTTCTGCTACACAGGTGGTTTCTCGGTTTACGCCTTGGCAAACGGTGCCAAAAAGGTGACCTCGGTGGATATATCGCAACCTGCGGTTGAAATGGCGGCAGAGAATGCTCGAATCAACGGTTTTGAAAAGAACCACGAAGCCATCTGCGAGGACGCTTTTAAGTATTTGGAGCGAACAGATGGCTTTGATATGGTGATCCTGGATCCGCCAGCGTTTGCCAAATCCATCAAAGCGCGTCATAGGGCCGTACAAGGCTATAAACGTTTGAACGAAACGGCTTTGAAACGAATGGCCCCGAACAGTTTACTTTTCACCTTCTCGTGCTCGCAGGTGGTAAACCCACAGATGTTTGAAAGTGCCGTTCTGGCTGCCGCCATCAATGCTGGCAGAAACGTCCGCGTGCTAAAACGATTGGGTCACGCACCCGATCATCCTGTCAACATTTTTCATCCCGAAGGAGAATATTTGAAAGGATTGATGCTTTACGTTTCGTAATGCATGAAACCATTTCATACCGCAACATCTGGCGGATCTCCTACCCGCTCATTCTGAGCTTCTTTGCCACTTCGGTCATCAATATGACCGACACGGCTTTTATGGGGCGCATCAGCGATGTGGCGATCGGTGCCACGGGTCTCGGAGGCATCTACTTCCTCATTTTTCTGATGGCCGCGGTCGGGTTGGGAATCGGTGCGCAGATCATCATGGCACGTTATCACGGTGAAGGAAACATGCCGCGTGTCGGTCGGGCTTTTGACCATCTGCTTTACCTCATGTTGGTCTTGGCAATTGCCTTGATCGCGTTGCATTTCATCGTTGCACCGATCATTCTCAGCGCCATCATTTCATCCGATGCCATCCTTGAAAGCACGCTGGTGTATCTGAATATCCGCATCATCAGTTTCGTTCCGAGTTTTCTGACCATTGCCTACCGCTCCTTTCTAACAGGTGTGAGTACAACACGGCCTATCTCCTACTCGGCTGGCATCATGGCCGCACTCAACTTCTTGTTCAATTACCTTTTTGTTTTCGGGAATTTCGGTTTTCCGAGAATGGAGATCGAAGGTGCTGCGTGGGCTTCGGTGCTTTCCGAAACCTCTGGCCTGATCTACCTGATGCTTTGGGTTCGATATAGAAAATTCGGACAGCAGTTTGCTGCATTTCAGTTCAAACGTCCGCAATTACCGGTGGTAACCAACATGCTGAAAGTGGCATTTCCCGTGATGGTGCAACACATGGTTTCGCTTTCTGGGTGGCTAACATTTTTCCTAATGATCGAAGGAATGGGCGAACGACCGCTGGCCATTTCAAACGTGGTACGTAGCGCCTATTCCATCCTCATGGTACCGTTGATAGGCATTGCGCAAGGGACACAGACGTTTGCCAGCACGCTCATCGGACAAGGTGGAACGGAACTGATGGGCAAGCTCATCAAACGTCTGGTAATCGTAAGCTTGGCCTCAACCATTCTGATGGTTTTGCTGAATGGAATCTTCCCACGTTTCACACTATCCATTTTCACGAACGATGTATCGTTGGTAGATGAATCCATGTCGATCATTCCGATCATCAGCATGGCCATTATGGTGTTTGCCGTGGCAGTTGTCCTTATTTCCGTGGTTTCAGGCACGGGAAACACCCAGATCACGCTTCTTATCGAAGTGACCACCTTGGCCATTTATCTCACCTTCCTGTACTTGGTGGTAAGTGTCTATCACCAATCACTAAAGGTCGTTTGGACCTCAGAGTTTGTCTATTTCATATTCATTTCGCTGTTTTCGGGCATCTATCTTTGGAGCGGAAAGTGGAAAAACACGAAAGTTCATGAGTGAGAAAACGACATGCTACGGCCACAGATTCACAGATTTTCTCTGATTTGTATGATTCTACTTTTGTGCGAAATCTGTGAGTCTGTCGCTTTCAGATGTCTTTAAATATCAATCCAATTTGAGATGGTCGGAATATGAGTAAGGAACGAATTGTTTTTATGGGCACGCCCGATTTTGCCGTTGCTACGCTGAAAGCGATGTTGGATGCGGGTGCAAATGTGGTGGGTGTGATCACCGCGCCAGACCGACCCGCAGGACGCGGGATGAAGCTGCAACCATCGGCCGTCAAGCAATTTGCGGTTGAAAATGGACTGAAAGTACTTCAACCAACCAATCTCAAATCAGAAGAATTCCTGAATGAACTAAGGTCTTTGGATACCACGCTCCAAGTGGTGGTCGCCTTCCGCATGCTGCCCGAAGTAGTGTGGAACATGCCTCCAAAGGGAACATTCAATCTGCATGCTTCACCCCTGCCCCAATATCGAGGTGCTGCACCCATCAACTGGGCGGTGATCAATGGAGAGAAGGAATCGGGCGTCACCACGTTTTTCCTTCAGCATCAAATAGATACAGGAAACATCATCTTTCAGGAAAAAGTACCGATCGCTGATGATGAAACGGCTGGCCAACTGCATGATAAACTGATGCGTGTCGGTGCCGATCTGGTTGTAAAAACACTGGCCGCGATTGAAAATGGAACGGCACCTTCCATTCCTCAGAACAGGATAAAAGGAGAACTGAAAGAAGCCCCGAAGATCTTCAAGGAAACCTGTAAGATCGATTGGAACCGACCTTCAAAGGAGGTTTACAACCTGATCCGTGGGCTGTCTCCGTATCCAACGGCTTTCACCTCTTTGACAAAGGATGACGAAGAGGTCGGGCTGAAGATTTTTCGGGCAAGAAAAACGGGAAAAAACGAACACGGGAAAACGGGAATCATCTCCGTTGAAAATGACCATCTTTTCATTTCCTGCGCAGATGGTTGGCTGGAAATTTTGGAACTTCAAATGGCTGGAAAAAAACGAATGAATGCTGGTGATTTTCTTCGCGGATTCGATCCTACGGGTTATGTCTGCAAATAAGCCCATGCGCTGAAACCCGCTGTTCACGGGCATTACAGCCGCAGTTATCAACAAAGGATGGCTTTTATCAACAAAACGACACGATCTTGATTCGTACGTTTGACACGCTTGACAGTCCGCCTATATTTGGACTATCAAACGAAGGTTAAAAACACTAATTGTCATACCATGAACAAGGCAGAATTGATTGAGCAAGTGGCCGCAGAGGCTGGTCTTTCCAAAGCAGATGCAAAGCGCGCTCTTGACGCGTTTGTGAATGCGGCAACTGGAGCATTGAAAAAAGGTGAACGCGTAGCCTTGATCGGCTTCGGATCGTTCTCCGTATCTAAGCGTGCTGCAAGAACAGGACGTAATCCAAGAACTGGTACAGCCATCAAAATACCTGCAAAAAAGGTGGTACGTTTCAATCCAGGAAACGAACTTTCTGATGCCGTGAAATAAACCGAATGTCCAATGATAGAGGAAGGCTCCATTCGTGGGGCCTTTCTTATTTTGACCTTACCTTAGACAACAAATGAGCAAGCAAAAGAAGATTGATTCCTTCGACCCGAACGGCCCTGGTTTGGCCGATGCGGGTCTTTTCGGACTTCCATTCGAAGTGGAAGATGCCGAAGTGGTGGTAATGCCCGTGCCTTGGGATGTAACGGTCTCTTTTGGTGATGGCACATGTCAGGCACCAGAGGCCATCATGTTCGCATCCAAGCAGGTGGATCTTTACTACCCAGGCTACAAGGACGCGTGGAAAATGGGCATCGCGATGAGCGAATACCCGATGGAATGGGTGGACCTGAACCGACACTACCGCAAGCAGGCGCAAGAGGTGATCGAGATGCTGGAGCAAGGAACATCCGAAGAGAGTTCTGCGGTCCGTTCGCTGCTCGATGGCATCAATGAGCAATGTGGCGAGTTGATGGAGTATGTCTATCAGCGGGCGCTGAGCCAGCTGAACGAAGGAAAACTTGTCGGTGTGCTCGGTGGCGACCACAGCACACCGCTTGGATTGATGCGCGCCTTGGGCGACAAGCATGATTCGTTCGGAATTCTGCAAATTGATGCGCATGCCGATCTGCGCGATGCGTATGAGGGCTTCACTTACTCACATGCAAGCATTATGACCAATGCGCTGAAGCTTGAAAGTGTGACCAGATTGGTTTCGGTCGGTGTGCGCGACATCTGCGAAGAGGAAATGGACGTGATCTTCGGTTCGAATGAACGGATCGTGGCCTTTTTTGATGAGCAACTGAAGACCAAGGCGTTTGAGGGAGAAAGCTGGAAGGAAACGTGTAATGCCATCATCAACGAACTGCCGCAGAAGGTTTACATCAGTTTCGATATTGATGGACTGAACCCTTCCCTCTGCCCTGCCACAGGAACTCCAGTGCCTGGAGGTTTGAGCTTTGAGCAGGCCGTTTATCTGATAAAGGCGGTTGTGCGCTCAGGTCGTACCATTATCGGTTTCGATCTGGTGGAAGTGGGAATTTCTGAGAACGAATGGGACATTAACGTTGGGGCGCGCATGCTGCTTCATCTGTGCAACCTGATGGGCGCTTCCAACGGAAAAATGCCCGAATGATCGGTTTGCCTGATTGACAGAACTTCAGAAATACCTGCTTTCGTTCATTACGGAAAACAAGCAACAGATCATTGCTTCGCGATTGCCTGAGCGCACGCGCTATCTGACGGTTGTGCTGGAAGACATCTACGAACCGCACAATGCGAGCGCGGTGCTGCGAAGTGCTGATTGTTTCGGGCTTCAGGATGTGCATATTATCGAGAACACCAATTTCTATAGGGTGAACCCGAAAGTGGTGAAAGGCGCAGCAAAATGGCTGCACATTCATCAATACCGCGAAGACCATGACAATACAACGTTCTGCATCAACCAACTGAAACAACAGGGTTACAAGATCGTGGCCACCAGCCCAAGTGCTGAGAGCATTTCCCTGCAAGACCTTCCGGTGGATGAACCTTTGGCCCTGATGTTCGGAACGGAGAAGCTGGGGCTTTCCTCCAACGCCTTCGAACTGGCAGACTACCACATGTACATTCCGATGTACGGCTTTACGGAAAGCCTGAACATATCCGTATCAGCCGCCATCTGTTTACAGCATTTGGCGGATAGAATCCGCAGAGAGAACGTAAAATGGCAACTCCCACCAGAAGAAAGCGAAGCACTTTATGACGAATGGATACGCCTTTGTCTGAAAGATCCGGAAGGATTGGAACAGCGGTACCGAGAAGAAAATCGGTAAGGAAATGGTCATACTGAGGTTAACAATTGTTCTGATTTTCTTTTTAATTTAGAACTCAAAGCAACTTGTTGAACCTCTGATCCAACCCGATATGAAACGTATACTTCTACTTTCCACAATCCTGAATTTCTTTGCGCTTTGGCTCTTTGCTGCGCATGTTGATGAACAGACCGCGCGAACCGTTGGGGGAAGCTTTCTTTCCACGTTGGTAACGGGAAGCGACCGAAGTGCCAATGACCTTCAACTCGTTTACAGCGCAGATGCAACAGGCGCATCAGCAGCAGATATTACGTATTTCTATGTCTTTCAGGATGAGGAAGGCTTTGTGATCGTGTCGGGCGATGACCGCTCGCTGCCCATCCTCGCTTATTCCGACCAAGGCATGTTCGATGCGAATGAGATTCCTACCAACACGCGCAAGTGGCTGGAAGGCTACAAGACCCAGCTTCGCCAGATGATTGCTGATGACGTTGCCCAACCGCAGGAATCGGCCGAACAATGGGAAATGTATCTGCACGGTTCAGTAGCTTCTGGCTCACGTGCTGCCGCAGTAAGCCCGCTGGTAGACACGCGCTGGAATCAATCACCATACTATAATGCGCTGTGTCCTGGAGGTTCGGTCACCGGTTGTGTGGCCACGGCCATGGCACAGGTAATGAAATACTGGGATTATCCGGCCAATGGTTCCGGATTCCACTCCTACAATCATAGCACGTACGGAACATTATCGGCCAGTTTTGGCAATACGACCTACCAATGGAGTTCGATGCCGAATACGGTGAACAGCTCCAATAATGCGGTGGCCACGCTGATGTACCATTGCGGTGTAAGTGTTGACATGGATTACAGTCCGCAGGTGAGCAATGCGTATGTCATTTCGGCCCAAAGCCCAGTTCAGCATTGTTCTGAATATGCGTTGAAAACGTATTTCGGCTACGACCCATCGCTGCATGGTGAGGAACGCGACAACTACAACGACACCCAATGGAGCAATCTGCTGAAAGCGGAATTGGATGCCAGTCGGCCCATCATCTACGCTGGTTTCGGATCGGGAGGTGGCCATTGCTTTGTGTGTGATGGCTATGACAACAGCGGCTTTTTCCACTTCAATTGGGGTTGGGCAGGCGCGTATGACGGCTACTTCTCCATCAACGCCCTCAACCCAAGTGGAACTGGAACTGGCGGTGGCTCTGGCGGCTACAACAGCGGCCATCAGGTGCTCATCGGCATCAAACCTCCCGGAGGTGGCGGAGGCGGTGGTGGCGGAAACGACACGTACGACCTCGCGCTTTACAACTACGTTACGCCATCTGCATCAACCATCTACTATGGTCAATCGTTCAGCGTATCAAGCAATATCGTTAACCAAGGACAGAACGATTTCAGTGGAGATTACGGTGCGGCCGTTTTCGATTCGCAGGGAAACTTCATCGATTTCGTTCAAACGCTGACCGGATATTCGCTACAGGCGGGATACGTTTACAACAATAACCTCGTGTTCTCCACCAACGGACTGTTCAGCATGCTGCCAGGAACATATTATGTGGGCATCTTTTACAAGGCATCTGGCGGCAACTGGATAGCTGCGGCCGACAATGGCAGCTACACCAATGTGGCGCAGATCGATGTCATCAACCCGAACAGCATCGAACTGAATTCGAGCATGAATGTAAGTCCGGGAACGACCGTAACGCAAGGGCAGAACGTTTCGGTGAACCTGAACATTCTGAACAACGGAAATTCCAATTTCCTCGGCACGTATTCTGTGGATCTGTACAACCTCGATGGCTCGTACGTGCAATCCATTGCCACCATTACCGAATCCAATGGGCTTCCGCCAGGATATACGTATCTGTCGCCTTATCTGACGTTCTCGAACACCATTTCGGCCGCACCGGGAACCTACTTGCTCGCGGTTCAGCATCAATCAAGTGGAAGCAGCACATGGGAACTTACCGGATCGACCAATTATCAAAATCCGATCTATCTGACGGTACAGGCACCTTCACTCACTCCCGATCAATACGAAGTGAACAACACCTTCAACCAGAGTTACACCCTTTCTACCAGTTTCTCTGGCAACAATGCCAACAGCAACACGGTCGGTTCCAACCTGCACACGGGCGAGGACAACGATTTCTACGGCATCAATCTTTCCTCTGGCTATGATTACACGGTCTCTGCCCGTTTGCACGATTCGTACAACAGTGGAAACGGCAACACCTATTCGGTAGATGCACTCTTCTCCTACTCTACGGATGGCAGCAACTGGTCTGACACCTACGATGATGTGATGCCGGGCAACATTTCGGTGAACAATGGCGGCATGGTCTATTTCCATGTGGCGCCCTACTTCGCGGGCGAAACGGGCACCTATCTGTTGGACATCAACATCAGTAGAACTGCGCATGTGGGAATTGAAGAACCTGAAGCATTGAAGGACATCCGTGTTTATCCGAACCCTGCGGTGGATCTGGTGACCATCGACCTCTCGAATTCGGAAGGGAACCTGGAAGCCATTGAGCTGATGTCGGTGGATGGAAAGACCGTGCAGTCCATGAACACGAACATCAGCGAAAAACTGATCCGAATGCCATTGGATGCAGTTGCTGATGGTATGTATATGCTGAGATTGACCACGGACAAGGGAATTGCCATCCGTAGAATAGTTGTGGGCAAATGAAGTGGTCGTTATTTCTAATGACCATGCTGGTGGTGGGCTGCACCACCAGCAAGAAAGCTGAAAAGGCAGACGCTTCTTCCATACCAGATGTGGTCCCGGTTTTTGAGCCTGGCCCGCATGTGATGGTCTATAAGACAAAAACAGACCTACGTGAGAACGTGCCTATACTCTTGACGGCCGATGGAAGAGACATCGTTTCGTATCCGCATCCATCCGACCTTTCGGTTGATGGAAAATTGAAATTGCCAACACCGCTGAAGAACGGCTACCTGCTGGACAATCGTGGTATCAACCAGTACGTGGGTTTCTTAAAGTTGACCTACAGCGAATATGCCAAACTGGAAGAACCTCCTTCATTGGCGGAGCTGAATGAGATGATCATTGACCGTGAGCCATTGACCGAGATCTGCGATTGCGGACTGAGAAGTGCGTTCACCGACATTGAAAACCAATTGAACCAGTTGATCGAGAAGGGTCAACTGGAAAACACCTGCGAGGTTCTCAATCCATGAACAGGCGTTCTGCCATCGGTTGCCCATTATACTTAGATAAAACCTTTCCGAATGAAAAACCCCCACCGAATCAGCCGAAGCGTCATGCGATGGGGGCGAAACCAGGAATTGGAACTGGGAAGTGAATTTAGAACATATTATTCAATGATACACCTTCCATGAAAAAAAAGGCCGCCCTTGCGAGGCGGCCTTTCCAATATCAGGGATGAGGCGTTGCTGTTAGATGATGCCTCATGCATCAAGCTGCTCCACGTAATTGACCGTGATGGGCTGGTCCAACGTAGGGGCCATCATAAAGTTGATGGAGATGACACCGTTAGCATATTGGACCGTTCCCGTACCTCCATTAGAACCTGAGAGCGTACCCGATCCATCGGTATTGGGAGTATCGGTAAAGATCTCAATACCGTCCGTGGCATTGATGCTTCCCGGTTCGATGGGTGCGAACTCCAGCACACCGTTGAACATGGTGATGATGCCATCCCCACGACCGAGTTCCTGTGTGTGGGCGCCATCCGATGGTTCGCCCGGGGCGGTGCGGAAATGCGCCCCATAGCTGCGTTGTATTCTGCGCTGACCGGGAAAATCCATCTTACGGGTATTGAAACGGAGTTCCTGCATCACGTCATCTATCACCTCATCGGCTGCTGGAATGAAACTGGCGGCCAGGGCCAGCGCTTCGTCCAGTGCACGGTCGGCTGCCACCGCATCGCTCACCTCCGGAACAGCGGTGGCCATTACTGCGGCCAGTTCGGCCGCGCTCGGATTGGCCATGGCCGGGTAGCCCGCTGTCACAGCGGCCGCATCGCCTTCTACACAGCTACTGGCCGCTTCCAACCACTGGTCGGTCGTAGTGGGTCTGGGTACAATGCCTTCCAATGTAAGCCCATAGAATGCCAGCACAGATGCCGGTTGGCCCAGCCGATGCACTCTGCGCTTGAGCACTTCCCAAAGGTCGCGGGTGTAGGTGATCACCGGGGCAATGACCTCATCGCGGGCGTGTACCTCATGGCTGCGCCCTGCCGATGCAACCGCTATGGCGTTGACGGCCGCGCGATATGGTGTAAGTGTGGCATTCACCTGGTCGATAGTGGCCTGGGTGACGTAATTGCGACCTGCATCAATATCCTGCTGGCCTGTAATGGCCGAGCGTGATAGGAAAATGAGACGTTCTGCATGCGATCGGGGGGATTCATAAGTTGCCATGATGGTAGGTTTAGGTTTATTGAAAAAAATGATAGAATGAATGTATACTATCTTTTCGTTAACCGCAACACCCTGCCGCTTTTTGTTGGAACGCCCAAAAACTGTAGTTCGGGCGGGGTGCGGGCCCCCGCAATGGTCAACAACTGCAGTTCGGGTGGGGTGCGGGTCCCCGCAATGGCCAAAAACTGCAGTTTGGGCGGGGTGCGGGTCCCCGCAATGGCCAAAAACTGTAGTTTGGGTGGGGTGCGGGTCCCCGCAATGGCCAAAAACTGTAGTTTGGGTGGGGTGCGGGTCCCCGCAATGGCCGAAAACTGCAGTTCGGGTGGGGTGCGGGTCCCCGCAATGGCCGAAAACTGCAGTTTTGAGGATATGTGAATATGAGAGGTAGGTCAGAGTTCCAAACCCAAAGCGATCATATCATCCACTTGAAAGTTAGAGCCTTTCCATTCAAGGAAGTGACGTTGCAGTAACTGGCGATGCATGGCAAATGGTTCTGATTGGATCGTATTGAGGAATGCCTCCTTGCGCTTGCGCAGCATCTTGCCTCCCCGTTCACCTCCAAACTGGTCCACATATCCATCTGAGAAGGCATAGACCCTATCTCCCTGTCCATAATGTACGCTGTGCACTTCAGCATGCTGTGTCTGCACGCGGATAATACCTCCGATCATCGATCTATAGCCTTTTGTTACCATCATTACGCCTTTACTATAATGGTAAACATCCCTACCGATGTTGGTGAAATGAATGATCTTAGAATCATGGTCGATCCGGAACAGCACCATTTCCATCCCATCATTCAGCATGGAGGAGTCTTCGGTCTGTCCGAGAAAATCCGTTATCTCCGCATCCAAGGCCATGATCACCTTTTTGGTATCGCGCCTCCGTTTCTGCTCCATCAGCTGCTGCTCCAGAAGCTGCACGGCCAAGATGGTCATCAACGCTCCGGGAACGCCATGGCCTGTACAGTCGCCAAGCGCAACGTACGAGCAGTTGTTGGTTTCGTCAAAATGTCCCCAATGGAAATCTCCGCTCAGTATATCGCGCGGCATGTCCAGTACAAACAGGTCTTTTACACCTATTACGTCCGAACGCAGCTCACGTGTAAAAGCGTTCTGTATGTGCTTGGCGTAGTTGATGCTGTCGGTCATCTCGCGGTTCTTCTCCTCCAGTTCGCTCTTTGCCGTTTCGAGGTTGCGGGTGCGCTCCTGCACAAGAAACTCCATGTGTTCCAAGGCGGCATGCAGATTTTCCTCCGCTTTCTTTTTGGCTCTGCGCTCATGCTGCATGGCAATGGCCTGCGCTACGGCATGCGGCAGTCTTCCCATGTGGTCTTTCAGTACATAATCGGCAGCCCCGTTCTTCAGCGCCTCCACCGCACGCTCCTCTCCAATGGTACCCGATATGAATATGAACGGTATATCAGGCTTCAATGCTTGGCATATTTTCAACGCCTCGCGGCCAGAAAAACCAGGCATGGAATAATCGGAAAGAATAATATCCGGATCGAACGTGACCAATTGGTGGCAGAGGTCTTTTTCAGCCTGCACCCGCACCAGTTTCATGTTCTTATACTCCTCTGTTAAGGTCAGTTCTACCAGCAGCGCGTACGCTTCATCATCTTCAATATGAAGTATACTGATATGCTCCTGAAATCGGTTCAGAATTTCGGTCATGGTTGAATGGAATGGTATCGGACGGATCCGATAGGTTTAATTAGAGGTCTGGAAGTAGCTTAGGAATTATCTATGCCTGATGGGCGGATTGTTCACCAGCAGCCAATAGAAACCGATCTCTTTCACCGTTGTGGTGAACTTATCAAAATCAACAGGTTTGACGATATAGCTGTTCACTCCCAACCTGTAGGTATCGATCACATCCTGCTCCTCCTTGCTTGAGGTCATTACAGCAACGGGAATGCTCTTGGTCCGTTCATCAGCCCGTATCTTTTCCAGCACCTGAATACCGCCCACTTTGGGCATCTTCAGATCCAGCAGTATGAGTTTAGGCTGGTTGTCTATATCTCTGTCCTTATATGCCCCTTCGGCAAAGATAAAGTCAAGGGCCTCGGCCCCGTTCTTCAACCACACAACGTTATTGGCCAGATTTTCTTCTTCCAAGGCCAATAGGGCCAATTCGGCATCACTCGAATTGTCCTCTACGAACAGTATCTCTACAAATGCATGTTCTTTCATCATCATAAATATTAGAAGTTGATCAATCTTTCAATGTAAAATAGAAGGTGGCTCCCTCATCAGGCCTGGCCTCTGCCCATATACGCCCTTGGTGTTTATGAATAATGCGCTGTACAATAGCAAGACCAACGCCCGTACCAGGGAATTCATCATCCGAATGCAACCGTTGAAATATACCGAACAGGTTATCCGCATAGCGCATGTCAAAACCTGCACCGTTATCCTTTACAAAGAACACCTGCTCTCCATTCATTTCCTGCACTCCCATTTCTATCTTTCCGTGTTCCCTTCCTCCTGTGAACTTAATGGCGTTGCCCAGCAGGTTGATGGCCACATGTTTCATCATTTCCCTGTCGGCCTTCACATCGGGCATGTCATCCGTTATCAGTTCGATGTTTCTGCCCTGTTCTGCCTGTTTCAGATCATCGAACACCTCACGGAAAAGCCCTTTCATACTGAATGTACTGGTATTCCTTTCCATTCTTCCCAATCGAGAAAAGGCCAACAGGTCATCGATCAGGTTGCCCATTTTGGCCACATTGCCTCTAACGATGCCGATGTACTTTCTGCCCTCATCACCCAGTTGATCGGAAAATTTCTTGTCCAGAATCTTGGCAAAGCCATCAATGGCACGCAACGGAGCGCGCAGGTCGTGCGACACCGTATAGCTGAAACTACCAAGTTCCTTATTTATCTCTACCAGTTCTGCCGTTCGCTGCTCTACCCGCTGCTCCAGATCATGGTTCATCTCGTTTATTACGCGATTCTTCTCCCTGAAATAGGCTTCTGCAATACCATACATGGCATAGTCGATCAGCTTCCCAAGACCATCTTTCACATCCATGGCCTTGTTAACGTCATTTCCAAAATCCTTCTTGATATATGGGGTGAGATGCTTTTTGTACAGTTGAACCACTTCATACCAATCTGCATATTTCACATCCATTCGAGCGTACATGACACCCTGAGCAATAAGATCCTGGGTGTATGCCTCCCATTTGTTCTCATAAATGGCTGCCCGTTGTAGCTCCAGAGAGCGTTTGTTCTGTTCTTGCTGCTGCTCTGGCGACATGGCACTAAGTATAGGCCCGAACAAAGGATGCCCCGAAAGTGCAGCCGTAAGTTCTTCATTGATCTGCCAATAGTACTTTTCGTTGAACTCGAAATATACCTTCAGCAACTCAACATCAGATTCGGTGAAGTTTGGCCTTATGTCAGCCTTTTCGGTATTCAGACTTTCCATGATCGAATGGTTAAGAATCTATAACTGACCATTGAAAAACCATCCGATAGATTGACGGCTGTTCCAATTGCCGCTCAAAAGATAATATTTTTCTGCCCTAAAAATGACATGATCAGACCTACTGCATCCATAAGCCGATGAGTTGAGCAATCCTCAGGATGTGAGAATTGACAACTAATGGTTAGGCGAAAGCCTCGTAAAGAGGCTCGTCCATGTTTCACCTACTTCAATGTGTTACTCCGTAAAGCAGAACTCCCCAGGGATAACACCTACTTCAAACGTATCTATCGGTGTACCATCTGCCTGATAACGATAAACATGGCCGTTGGAGTTGAAATCGCCCGCATCCGATACGTAGAGTCTGTCATCGCTCGGATCAACGCCCACTTTGTAAGCCGCAGCATTTACGAACACAGAAGAGGGCAGCGCTGTGGCTGATATGTCCATGCGGCAAACACCGCCATTTACCCAAAGGAGCTTGTCTCCTGCTGCATTTGTTTTCAGGCTGGAGGGAAAATCGGTTATCGGGAAGTTGAGTGAAAGTTCCACACTCATATCCGCAGGGTTGATGCGTACCAGTTTCGGCTCTTCGGTTCCCCAACCACCGTTGGTCATCACCCACACTTTTCCGTTGGCATCTACCGCCAGGTTGGTTGGGCCGATGCCGACATTCACGCTGTCAACCACCGTATTCTGCGCATCGATCCTGAAAACCTGATCGGCACCAGACCCCGCTACCATCACCCCGTTCGATGTATTTACCATTTCCTCTACTTCACCATGCAGGGCAATGGTTCCCGTTTTCGCCAACATCTCTGGATTGAAAACGGTGATCGCACCAGAAAACAGGTCCGAAATGTATGCTACGGAATTGCTCACCACGCAGATATATCGCGGAGAACTCAATCCCGTTATCGTTCCCGCAGATGAAAGGTCTTGCAGGTTGACAACCTCCACCTTCCCAGAATTATTGACAACCACATAGCCTTTGTCTCCCAACGTGACCATGCTTTGTCCCACATCTCCTAACGGAATGGAATTAACGGCCGTGAACACGCCATTCTCCATCTCTCCCTTGTATTTATTGTAAAACGAAAGCGAGGCATTTCCTGCTTGGAAGTTCCCCTCATGCACTACGAATACTCCATTGGTGAAGGAGTCGAAGTTCTTGTTGTCGTCATTGTTGTCCTGATTACAGGAAGCAAGGCCGAATGCGACCGCAAGTGGTAATAAAAACAGCTTTTTCATAAGAATTGATAGTTAAGGTTTAGTAAGAATGAACGGCCTGGCATGGGTCGCCAAGCAATGGTCTGGTATTGCGTATTGAAGAGATTGTCAAGGGTCAGATTTATACCGATGGTATGTTTCCTCACCGTGAAGGCATAGCCCAATGCCAACTGCCCGATCTGGTAGCTTGGCAATGAACTTTTGTTATCGGAAGTGGTGTACCGCAATCCCGTGAACTGGTGTGCATACAGCAGATACAACTTGCCCAAATGCACCGAGAAATTGGCCTTGGCCTGATGCTGTGGCACGTAGATCAACTGCTTTCCGACAGAGGCATCGTTGGCATCTGTACCTTCTTGCACCGTTGATGAGACCCACGTGTAAGCGCCATTCAATCGGAGAAGCACTTTCCCCATCCTGGCAGAGGCTTCAACCCTTGCTTCCACTCCGTTGGTTGCAACTGCACGCTTGTTCTGCGGTGTCCAAAGGTTTCCGTTAGGCAACCAGATGATCCAGTTGTCGATGTTGGAACGGAAGTAGGTTCCTTCCGTTTTGAAATGGAATTTCCCTTCATCAACCTTGAAACCAACGCCAGCCTCCCAACTGAAACCCGTTTCGCTTTTCAGGGCGGGATTTCCGCCCGGGGCCCAATAACGGTCGTTGAGTGTGGGCGGGCGGAAATTCCGCGACACATTCCCTTTCAGGAAAAGCCACTTCAAGGGCTTCACTTCCACTCCCAGCAACCCTTG
Source organism: Flavobacteriales bacterium (assembly GCA_016124845.1). Taxonomy (NCBI): domain Bacteria; kingdom Pseudomonadati; phylum Bacteroidota; class Flavobacteriia; order Flavobacteriales; species Flavobacteriales bacterium. Next base: position 66,065 of record WGMW01000033.1, on the reverse strand, counting down.
AACAGGACTGAACCCACCATCGATCACGTCCTCCCGTACCAATGCCTGCGCGGCCACCCATTTCTTCGGTACATACTTCAGCGAAGCGAAACCCGCTTGCCAAAAACGCCAATGCGGTTTGGAACGATACGAACTGTCCGATCGGGCGGTCTCATTGAAGATGTCTGCGCCTGCTTCTACGTAAAGGTTGTGGCCAAGACTTAAATTGTAACGGACGAGGTTCTTATTGGCCTGATAGAGATGATGGAAGGTGTATTCGTTATTGTCGAAATAATCCTGCTGACCGTAGATGTAGGACGAGGTGACCGACAGCTTTGAGCGTTTTCCGATGCGTTTCCAGTTCAGAGCCGCCCACACGTCTCGGTCAAAAAGGGTTTCCTTGGTGGAGACCATCAGCATGGTCGGTGGAAACTCACGATCAACCTGAGCATAGTAAATACTGGCCTTTAGCGTGTTTCGGTCATTGAGTTGAACTCCAAGTGTTTTGGTAAAACCAACGCGTTGAATCGCGGCATGCTGTAACCGTTTATCCTCCTGCTGGATGCTTGCCAGATTACGGTACTTGAAATTGTTCTTTGCCGTCTGGTATTCCACCGAAGTGCTACCGAATACCTTCCTGTATCTATCGCGCAGCTGAACGGAAAGTCCGTACACACCGAATGAACCCGCATTGAGATTCAGCTTGCCATCGAAGCCATCCGTGATGCGTTCTTTCTGCGGGATGAGTTCGATGGTTCCGCCAATACCACCCGAATTATTGGTGAGGCCAGCGGAACCATACAGCACCCGCACATTGGAAATACCGCTCAGGGAAATGCTCGAAAGATCGGTCTGCCCCAACATGGGATCGTTGATGGCAATACCTTCCCACACTACCTGCGTATGCTGCGAACCGGTCCCACGCACCGAGAAGTTGGCCACACCACCTGGACTGTACGCCCGCGTGGATATATAACTCTCGGTTTCCAGCACCTGCGTCAATCCGCGAGAGCGCTGCAAAGCATAAAGCAGCGTATCTGTTTCGGTAACGGACGAGCCGATGGCCTCGGCAATCCGCTGTTCGGTGACCGTTACCACAGGATGAACGATACTGTCACCGACCTGCGCCCAGCAGACGGTATGCATCACACATAAAAACAGGCAAACGCCTATGTTCTTCATCTTTCATTCCTCTGCTCCCGACCTTTCTCCCGAAGGCAATGAGAACGTGATGCTGAAGGCAGGTCTTCTGACTTGCTCGAACCTGTTGGCCTTCCCTCCTCCGCCTCAGGCGGAGAAAGTGACCGAGAATAACAGGTCTTCTTTCGAGCTTACAGCTGCGGGAACAGTCTCGGACTTACACCGAATTCCCTTTTCATCTCGCACATCCGTAAGATGCTTGAGAACCTAAAGCGGGGCGAATGTAAGGAATTTGGCCATTGGCGTATTGGCGAATACGATTTCAATTGAAAGAAACCATGTAACTTTGAAAAAAGTCCAGTTCATGAGTCAAGAACCATTGAAACGCATTACGGTTGACGATAGGATCTGTAATGGAAGGCCTGTGATTCGAGGTATGCGAATTACCGTACAGACCATCTTGGAGTTCATGATGGCAGGAACTCCAGACGAAGATATTTTAGACCAGTACCCTGTTTTGGAAAAAGCCGATCTTGACGCCTGCCGTGCTTATGCCATACAGCTTTCAGGTAATGGGTTTTCCCTTCGCAACTTTGCTGCGTGATGCCAAAATTTCTGGTGGATGTCAACCTTCCCAGAAAGTTTTCAGTCTGGCATTCTGATGATCATGTTCATCAGTCTGACATAGACCCGACCGCGGCAGATGAGGCCATTTGGGAATATGCAAGAACCCATGGCCTGACAATCATTACAAAGGATAGTGACTTTTCCAGCAGGATTCTACTCCATGGATCACCTCCGAAGGTAATTCACCTGAAAGTTGGGAATATGCCAATGAAAGCGTTCTACAGTTTTATCTCTGAACGCTGGTCAGAAGTGATTCGCCTTTCCAATGAACACAGCCTCGTGGCTGTTTACCAAGACCATCTTGAGTGTATCAAATAGGCTCCGTGCATGAGTAGACGGAAATTACGCGAGGTTTCCAGTCTTACATGTAAATGCATGAAGGTGAACTCGAAAAAATCCAACAACACTACTGTAGATACATTTCCACCGCCTTTCCTGCCACTCTGATCAGATTTATCTCAATGGTTTTGAGCGTGTACTGCAGTTGCATCAGGCTCAGTTGGCTCTCGAGCAGGGTGAGTTGCGTAAGGCGGAAGTCGTAGCCGTTGATGGTTCCTTGACGCAGCTGTTGTTCTGCAATGTCATACACCTTTCTGCTTTCGGCCACATTGCTTTTTGCCAATTGCACGCGCTCCAGAACAGAAACGTACTGTCCGTAGAATTTCAGCACATCGGCATCGAGATTATGGTTGACCTGCTCTTTGGAAAGCGTGGCATTCTCCGCGTAAGCGCGCGAATTTTTGATGGCCACATTGGTCTTGCCACCATTATAAAGGTTAAAGCTGATGCTTGCTCCCATGGTCGGACCGTAATTCAAATTGGTTTTGAAGAAACCGACCGCAGAATATGTATCGGTGAATTTGTAACCCGCAAACAGGTTGATGGTCGGATAACGGTCGGCCTTGGCCATGCGCAGGTCGGATTCCGCGATCAACTCTGCCAGCCGTTGCTGCTCCAACTGTTGGTTTGAAGCTTTGATGCTTGCAAGCAAACTGTCCTTCTCCGCAAGCGGATATATCTTGAATTCCTCATCCGTCACATTCAATTCATCCTCCAACCCGTTGTTCAAAATGCGGTTGAGTTCAATTTTCAAGGTCTGAATGGCATTCTGCTGCGCGAGATACCGCATGCTGTCTGTCTGGTAATCGACCAACGCCTGCGCATAATCGATGCCTTTTCCTGAACCCACTTCCTTCCGCTTCTTCTCAATGCTGAGACGGTAGGCCGAGATCTGCATCGATTTCTGATAATTGCTCAGCAACTGCTGCTCGTAGATCAACTGGTTGTAAGACGTGGCAATGTCTGCCACCGTCTGCTCGATGTAAAACTTGGCGTTCGTTCTACCCATCTGCTCCAAAACGCCAAGTTGTTTGCGCTTGGCGCGAACATAGAATCCGTCAAAGAGTGTCCAATCGACAAGCGCCTGTGCACTCGCGCTGAAGTTTGAAGCGTTGTTACCCGTCCTACTTGAGCCGTCCGAATATCCTTGGCGGATGTTGTTCAACGAATAGGAGCCCGTTCCATCAATGCCCAACGATGGCAGAAAACCTGCATTCCCCAACGTGTTGCTGTTGGAAGCGATCTGCTCCTCGTTCCTCAAGATGCGTATCTGGTAGTTCTTCTCAAGCGCGGTACTGATGAATTCCTTCAGCGTCTGTGCCGATGCATTCAAACTGAACGCGCAAATGACTCCCGCAGCAACTACACCACGCGTCATTGCGAGAGCAACGAAGCAATCTCTACCGAAAAGATTACTTCGGTCGTTCCTCCCTCGTAATGACGAAGGAAGGATTTTACTGAAAATCTGCTTCATCTACTAAAATGTTCTCTTTGGTTGCCATGTATGAATACAGGGCTGGAATGATGTAAAGTGTCAACAAAAGGGAGAAGATCAATCCTCCGATAATGGCCAATCCCATCGGTACGCGGCTGGTGGATGAATCGCCCAAGGCCAACGCAATGGGCAGCGCACCGAGCACGGTGGAAAGGCTTGTCATTAGAATGGGGCGGAAACGCTGCGATGCTGCTTCGAAAGCCGCCTGTTGCAGCGGCATGCCTGCATCGCGTTTCTGATTGGCGAATTCCACGATAAGAATTCCGTTCTTGGTAACGATACCGATAAGCACCACCATCCCGATCTGACTGAAAATGTTCAACGTTTGGCCGAAAATGTAGAGCGTGGCCACCGCGCCCGTCAGTGCCAACGGCACGGTGAACATGATGATGAGCGGATCACGGAAACTCTCGAACTGCGCGGCCAACGTGAGATAGACCAACACCAACGCGAAGATGAAAATGATGAGTGTGCTGTTGGAGCTTTCCGCAAAATCGGAGGCACTACCTGCCAGCTCGGTACTGAAACTCTCATCCAACAGGTCGGCAGCAATGCTGCGCATCTCTTCAATGCCATCGCCAATAGTGTAACCTGGCGCAGGCGATGCCTGCACGGTTGCCGAAGTGTATCGATTGTAACGAAGCAGCGATGGCGGACGGCTGCGCAATTCCACATCCACCAAGTTATCCAAGGTCACCATCTGCCCGCTGGCATTCCTTACGGTGATGTTCTTCACATCCACAGGTTCATTGCGTTTTTCCTTGATGGCCTCGGTGATCACGTAATACTGCTTGCCATCCTTCATAAAATACCCCACGCGCTGCTCGCTGAGGAAGGTCTGAAGGGTCTGCGCAATATCTTCCACGCTCACGCCCATCAGCAATGCCTTATTACGATTGATGGAAACCGTGATCTCTGGTTTATTGAACTTGAGATCGACCGTGGAAGCGGAGAATTTCGGACTCTGCTGTACGCGGTCCATGAACTGCGGAAGCACTTCGCGCAGCCGCTCAAGATCAGGCGCCTGAAGCACGAACTGAACAGGAAGTCCTGCAAAACCTCCACTGCTTGATTTGATGGTGGGCTCCTGCTGCACGAACGATTGCGCGAAACTCAATTTCCGCAGCATTTTATTGATGTCGTTGGCCAGCTGATCCTGCGATTTTTCGCGTTCATCTGGCTGCTTGAGTGGCATGAAGACAAAACTGGAGTTGACGGCCGTGGCAGCACGGAACGAAGGCGCAGTAACCCCCAAAAGGAACGCTTTCTCAGGAATGGTGTCCAACATGTGCATCAGCTTTTCCTGATACGCATCCATGGCATCATACGAAGTACCTTCAGGAGCCACGGAAACGATGCGCAACTGGCTCTTGTCTTCCATCGGGGCCAACTCCTGTTGTAAGTTGTCCATGAAAAAATAGGCTGCGGCCGAAATGATGACGAACAGCGGAAAGGCCACCCAGCGCACTTTCATAAACGCCTGTAACGAACTGGTGTAACCACGGATGGAAGATTCCACCACGTTGCCGAATAACCGCATCAGCCCATTCTCGCGCGTGCTTTTCTTCAACAACCGCGAACTCATCATGGGTGTAAGCGAAAGTGTAATGAACGTGGAAATGACGATGGCACCGACCACTACCATGGCGAATTCTTGGAACAACTGCCCCGTTAGACCAGGCATGAAAAAGATGGGAAGGAACACGCACACCAGCGAAACTGATGTGGCAATGACCGCAAAGAAAACTTCGCGTGAACCTTCGAACGCAGCCTTCATCGGATGCATGCCTGCTTCCACTTTGGCGTAGATATTCTCCATTACCACAATGGCGTCATCCACCACAAGCCCTGTGGCAAGTACCAGCCCAAGCAACGAAAGAATGTTGATGGAGAACCCAGCCGCATAAAGCACAGAGAAACTACCAATCAAGGCAATAGGAATAAGAACGATGGGAATGAGCGTAGTGCGCCAGTTGCGCAGGAAGAAGAAGATCACCATCAGAACCAAAATAAAGGCCAGCACAATGGTGCCTTCCACTTCGCGGATGGCCTTGCGGATAGTAATGGTTCTGTCCATGGCCACATCGAGTTCGATGTCTTCTGGAAGATCCTTTTTCATGATGTCGACCCTGCGGAACGCCTCATCGACAATATCAATGTAATTGGAGCCAGGCTGCGGCTGCAAGGCAATTCCCACCATCGGGCGCACACCATTACCGCGAAGCAGCGTTCGTTCTGACTCTGCTCCCAAACGCGCCTTACCAATGTCTTTCAAACGGATGAGTGTTCCGTTCCTTTCGGCCACAATCAGCTCATCAAACTCCTCTGGCGTGTACAAACGTCCAACTGTTCGCACGGTCAGTTCTGTCTCATCTCCTTCTATCCTACCCGATGGCAGCTCGATATTCTGCGAGGCCAGCGCATTGCGAACATCCAACGGGGTGACATCAAGATCGCGCATCTTTCCAGGGTCCAACATCAGCCGCATGGCGTATTTCTTCTCTCCCCAAATACGGATGCTACTGACACCAGGAATGGTCTGAAGACGTTCCTTGAACACGTCATTTCCGATCTGCGTCAACTCCAGCAACCCGCGCTTGTCACTTTGCACGGTGATGGAAAGAATGGTCTCGGCATTGGCATCGGCCTTGTTCACAATGGGCGGATCGGCATCGGGCGGCAAATTCTTCACCGCCTGCGAAACCTTGTCGCGCACATCGTTGGCCGCATCGTTCAGATCCATTTCTGGCAGAAACTCAATGCTGATGGTGCTTCGGCCATCGGTACTCGTGGAACTCAGCTTGCGCACACCTTCCACGCTGTTCACTTGCTCCTCGATGGGTTCGGTTATCTGCGACTCAATGATCTCGGCATTGGCGCCCGTGTAGTTGGTCGTAACCGTTACAATGGGCGGATCGACACTCGGATATTCCCGAACGCCCAGCGACAGATACCCGACAACTCCCAGCAACACCACCGTGATGGCGAAAACCGTGGCAAGGACAGGTCTTTTTATACTCAGATCAGAAAGCGTCATGGTCGGTTTTGCTTACTGGTTAAGGGTCTGTATTTGAACGCTCATGTCTGGTTTTATGGAAAGCAATCCTGTAAGAATGATGGTATCGCCTGCTGCAATTCCCTCCTTCACATGAACCAGTTCGGCCGTACGCGCGCCCAGTTGCACCACCTTGCGTTCCACTTTCCCATTATGACAAACGAAAACGGTCTGGTCGTTGATCTCTGGCACAACTGCTTGCGTTGGGACAAGCAATGCATCCTTTACAAAGTCGGTGGCCACCTGCACTTCGGCAAACGCACCTGGAACAACATTCGCCTCTGTGCCTTTCACTTTGGCCCGAACATCCAAGGTTCGCGAGGTGGCATCTATCACAGGGTCAATGGCATAAACCTTTGCCTGAAGCGTATCGCCCAATACCATCAATTTGACGGCATCTCCCAACGAAATGCTCTTGCGGTGTTCCTGCGGAATGGAAAAATCGACCTTGATCTCGTTGGTGGATGAAAGCGTGGTGATGACATCACCTGCTTTGAGATACGCTCCTTTGCTGAAGTTCCGCATGCCCAATCGCCCGGAAAACGGTGCCGTGACGTTGGCCAGATTGATGTTGATCTCCAGTTGCTGAATCTGCGCTCGAAGCGTTTCGATGGTCGATGTCAGTTGATCGATCTCCTCCTGCGTACTTCCTTCAATGGAAAGCAATGACTGTTTCCGCTCCAGATCTCTGGTTGCGGTATTGAGTTCGGCTCGCAGCCCCGTAAGTTGCGCTTTCCAACTACGGTCGTCCATGCGGATGATGGCGTCTCCTTCGGAAACCTGCTGGCCTTCCTCAAAGAAGATGTCCAGCACCTGAGCCGCCATGGGTGCCATCAGTTGCACCTGTTCGTTCGGACGCAGTTCGGCCGTTACCGTTACGGTGCTGTTGAAAGGCTTCGGCACTACCTTATATCCATCCACCTGCATGGAAGCAGCCGCTGGTCCTGGCTTCACTTCTTTGGTTGCTTCACCTCCACACGAGGCGAGCAATATGATGGCCGAAAGCATCGTGCTTCCAGATATCCATTCCAATGGTCTAATCATCTTCGCGTTCGCTTGCTTTAACTGTAAAACTTGGTTTTGGCTGCGTTTCCAAGAGCTTCATCAAATGATGCATGCCCTTCTCAAAACAGCTTCTCTCTTCTTCTGTAAAATCCTTGAATATCAATTCGTTGGTCTGACTGATGGCCTCTTCGATCTTCGGGATGAGCGCCATGCCTTCTGGTGTAAGTTCCAGCAGTTGACACCTGCGGTCGTTACTGTCCTGCCTTCTCACCACAAAACCTTTCTCACTTAGCGCGTCCACCAAACGCATTATAAAGACCTTATCGCGCCTCAGCGCAGCACCAAGATCCTTCTGTGTGAGTTCGCCATTGTGTTCGTTCAGATACATCACGGCCACGAAATAACGTTCCAGCCCATGCGGCTTCATCAACTCCGAAAGTGTGCTGATATACACCTCCGAAATGAGTGTCATTTCATACCCGTAAACGCCTGATCGGTACAACTTGGATGGTTTTGGTTGCAACGGTTACAAATGTAACTGATGTTTAAACGCCAGTTGAAAAGCCAACCATAAAAAGTTGTTAAATGTTCAAGCATCTAAACAATATTCTTGAAAACTATGCCGAACCACGCTTTGGACGCTTACCACGCCATTTGCCCTTTGGTTTACCCGTGCTACTCTTCGGTTTAGGGGCAGATCTCTGGTGAGCCTTTTTGTCGCGAGGAGGACGTGGAGATGACTGCTTCTTTTCGGGCGCGGTCTCAGGATCCTGCGGTTCAAAACCCGGAATGATCTGTCGTGTGAGCTTTTCACCCAGCAGTTTCTCAATGCCTGTTAGGTAATCCACCTCATCGCCACCTACCAATGAGATGGCCTCACCGCTTGCACCTGCTCTGCCTGTTCTGCCAATGCGGTGCACATAATCTTCCGGCACATTCGGCAATTCGTAATTGATCACGTGTGGAAGCAACGGAATATCCAAACCACGGGCGGCAATGTCGGTGGCCACCAGCACACGGATCTTCCCGCTCTTAAAACCTGCCAACGCGCTGGTACGTGCGTTCTGCGTCTTGTTGCCATGGATAGCCGCTGAAGTGATCTTGGCCTTCTCCAACTTCTGACTGAGGCGATTGGCCCCGTGCTTGGTGCGAGTAAAGATGAGCACCTGCTGCCAATTGCCCTCCGAAATGAGCTTAATGGTAAGCGCGGTCTTCTTTCCCTTATCTACACGGATGGTGCGCTGCTCTATCTTCTCTACCGTAGTGTTCTCAGGCGTAGCCGAAACCGATACCGGATGCGTAAGGTAGGTCTGCGCCAGCTTCTTTATCTCTTTGCTGAAGGTGGCAGAGAACAGAAGATTCTGTCGCTTGGCAGGCAGAAGGTGGATAATGCGGTTCAGGTCGCGCTGAAAGCCCATGTCGAGCATGCGGTCGGCCTCATCCAGCACCAGCATCTCCACATTATCGAGACGGAGAAGGTTCTGACCGTGCAGGTCCAAAAGTCGGCCCGGGGTGGCAACCAAAATATCTGCACCTTGCTTAATGGCACGAACCTGCGGATTCTGATTCACGCCTCCGAAGATGACCGTGTACCGCAGATGCAGATACTTGCTGTAATCCTTGAGCTCCTCACCGATCTGTGCCGCCAGTTCGCGGGTCGGTGTGAGGATGAGCGCCCTTACTGGACGATTATGCTTTTCCCTTCCCTGCGAAAGCAGTTGCAACATGGGAAGCGAAAAGCCTGCGGTCTTACCCGTGCCCGTTTGGGCAGATGCCAAAACATCCTTGCCTTCGAGCACTACCGGAATACACTTTTCTTGAATGGGTGATGGGGTTTCGTAGCCTTTATCGTTGATGGCACGAAGCAGAGGTTCGGCCAAGCCGAGGTCTTTAAATGACATATAGTTTGATAGATAGTTGTGAAACAGCCATCAAATCGTTCAATGCCATTTCCGTTTTTGCTGGCGCGAAGGTACTCTTATTAACAAGAGTTAGATTTCAAGGAAATCATTGAAGCGTACGGCAACACCTGTTCTGATGGATTCCAACGCAGCATCGGCCAGTTGGTGCGAGAGCACACATTCCTCGTGCGACACATTGGTCAACTTTCTGTTGCGAATGCCATCTGCAAACTGCACCATCTCCTCAAAGTACGCTTCCTTATACCGCTGCGGGAAACTGTAGTTGTACGGCTCGTGGCTTCCACCCTTTTCGGTGTACACGTTCACGGAGTTGTTGCGCTCGTTCTCCACGGTGGCCATGCCGTTCTTCCCGAAAACCTCTATGCGCTGGTCGTAGCCATAGGCGGCAATGCGGCTGGTATCGATGCTGCACACGAGTCCATCGGGGTACTTGATGGTCACCATCACGGTATCGTAATCGTTGTAGCTGGCAATGGTCTCATCGTAAGCGTGCCCTGCGGCAAATACCGTTTCGGGACGTTTGGCCCCGAAGAGGAACATGAGCATGTCGAAATCGTGAATGAGCATATCGTGGAAGATGTTTCCCGATATTTTGAGGTATTCGTACGATGGCCGCGGATTATCGCGCGAACTGGCCTTCACGATACGTGCATCGCCCAGTTCGGGCAATCTGCGTTTAAGGGCCATGAAGTTTTTATCGAACCTGCGCTGAAATCCCAGATGCAAGGCCAAACCATGCTTTGATGCCAGCTCAAAACACGTGTTTATCTCCTCTACCGTGTGCCCCACGGGCTTTTCCGTAAAAACGTGTTTGCCTGCGTTCAGCGCATCGCAGATGTACTGGAAATGCGCATCCGTTGGCGATGCCACAATGACGGCATCCAAGGCATCATCCGTTAGGAGTTCGGTCAACTCGGTACTCCACTTGCAACCGCGAGCTTCACCTTCGCGCTGCGCCAAGGCGGCATCGGTATCTACTACCGAATGCAGTTCGAGGCCGTCCATACGTTCAATGGATGTAAGATGGAAGTTGCCTGCCCTACCAAGGCCGACAATACAGATGCGGAGGGTGTCTTTCATGCCCGCAAATTAGTGTGGAATTTCTTCGTTTTTGTGATGATGAGGAACCAACCAACACTGAATCGAACAACAACAATATCATTGAGGTCCGCTGTGCTGAACAGAGGGCTCCTCGCACACTTGGAACGACAACAACACCCTCACAAGAAGCAGGGTTAGCATCCATGTATAAGCAGCATTCAGCGTTTCCTTTGAGGTCGACAAAAACTTCAATGAGATGGAAACAAGAATGCTACATTACCAAATTGAGTGGCCTGAGCACTTCGACAGGCTCAGCAGCCACGAAGTGGAATGATGTATCGAGAAGTGCGCGGGTATGCCTCCCCACGGTCCTCGATACGTCCGCTTGTGGCGGACACTCGGACTGCCCCACGCACAGACAGCGGCAGCAACCCAAAAGCGAAGAGCAATATTCTTTTCATTCCTTCTGTATAACGTTTCTGAATTTTCCCTGCTCGGTAGCTACCACCACCACGTAGGTGCCTCTGGCAAGGAGTCTGATGTCAATGGTTGGGCTGTAGGCCTGTTGGTGAACCTGGCGGCCCATCATATCATACAGGCAAATGCCCGTGGCCTGCCGCACATTATCGGGCAACTGTATGCGCAGGGTGGTTGTGGTAGGGTTGGGGTAAATGGTGAGGGGCAGATAGTCGGTTTCGGAAACGGAGCCATATAGGTCAAATCGTCCAACAACAATTTTCCTGATCATCCATCCAGCCTGTTCCGATTCAATGTCATCACTTTGAAAAACAAACCTCATATACAGTTTATTGCCAGCTGTTGCATGGCTGCCATTTGCTTCAACCGACCGATTTTCATCTCCCTGAAAAACTGGATAGCCCCAAATGAACTGAACCCCACTCCATATCCAGTCCGGTAATGTCCCAGAGAACATATATCCCGTATCGTACATGGTTGTGCGTGTTTGATTGATGGGATAATGGTAAAAACGTGTGGTAGGACATGACACCTCTTCTGCTTTATACCAATTCAAGCTGTCGAATGAAATTTCGATAAAAGCGCCTTCAAGATCAGATTGAATATCCAATTTGTGTTGGAACAGGATGAAATTTCCTCCAGGCCATCCTCCATAAAAATCTCCAATTGAGATATTCAGGTGTGCATTTGCCCCAATGGGGTAACTATTTACCGAATCAGTTATCCACCCCTGAAAAGGTGAAATACTATCAAACATCGGTTTATAGCCATGACCATATTGCCAAAGACCTGTCTCATCCACCCAAAAAAGTGACGTATCTGCAATAGGGTCAATGGTATCTGTAAAGCTGTGCATCGATTCAGAACTATAGCATTCGAACTCACTTGGCAGATCACCACAACTTACCGACTGCCAATTCTGCCCCACCCCTACCAGCGGCAGCAACCCAAAAGCGAAGAGTAATATTCTTTTCATTTTTTCTTTTTTGTCATTTCACCTTTCCTGTCATTCCGAGTGTGCGATGAATCTCAGTTCAGCGCACTTATCTCAGAGACCCTTCCCTTCGACAAGCTCAGGGCAGGCGCTCCGTCAGGGTGACAAACGGTCTATTCCTTCTGTATCACATTTCTGAATCTTCCCTGCTCGGTAGCAACCACCACCACGTAGGTGCCTTTGGCAAGGGGGCTTATGTCAATAGTGGGGCTGTAGGCCAATTGCTGCACCTGTCGGCCCATCATATCATACAGGCAAATGCCCGTGGCCTGCCGCACATTATCGGGCAACTGGATGCGCAGGGTGGTTGTGGCGGGGTTGGGGAAGATGAGAATCGCATGCTTTTCCCGTTCGTATATAGCATCAATACATCTGTAGGCAAAAAATGCCCCTGAGTATTTATTGAAAATACTGTCATTTGCATAGCAGAGATTCTGAGGTTCAATTCGGACATCGTAACCATACCAATTCCCATAATAGGTGTCTGGTGTACAAGTGACCGAGTCAATCATTATCAATTCCGTGCAGGATCCAGGAGGGATATCTCCAATATTCAGAACCATGATGGAATCTAAAGGGTCATAGCTGGACCATGGAATACTACTTGCCAAAGGAATTACTCTATCAGAATACTGTATCTCGACAGACACATCACGAACCGTGTCCAGACCATGATTGCAAAAGATATGGGAATACTGAAGAACGGAATCACAGCATACCGACTCACCCATTGAACTTTTACCTGTAAGCAGTCCGCACAAATTGTAATTATTGGCAAAATCAAAACCATCAGCCACAGAGTCAATCGTATGTAACTGAACCGAATATTCGTTGGTTACCGGACAATTAAGCGCATTTGTAAACTGATGCGACTGGACTTCTATCTGAGAGATGACATACTCGCCCGTATCTACAGCTACTGTGTAATTGCCCAATGAATCAGAGGTTCCGTAGTAAGGGCCGGGAATTGCAACTACTGAGAATCCTTCAATCGGATCATCAACAGAGTCGATAAGGCAATTGGAATTATTATCGTTAAAGATATTTCCGGTAATGGTGTTGTTCGATACTGGAGCGTAAGACCTATCATAAATAAGTGCGGCATAGTCGAAATAAGCATCATCCGTCCCGCTCAAAACGTTCTCATCAAACACATAACTGAAACCACTCACTCCTCCGTAGCCGAATAATATGGAACCATTGCCCGAAGCAGCTATTCTCATACCTCCATTGCCGGACTTAACGTATTTGACCCACTGAACGGTGCCGGAGGTGTTAACCTTCATTACAGCACTTTCATCTTCCTGATATTCTATTTCAAAACCATTGAAAAAAAGCGAGTCTGTTGCAAAGATGGAACCGATGTGCATATACGTATTCCCATCCTTTGCTGTAACGGACGACCTACATAATACATCCCTACCTGACTTTGTCCAGATCGATTGGCCAGATGGATTCAATTTATCGAGCCAAGAAAACCTGTCACTATTGGGAACCGGTGATACTAAGACGGAACTGTATCTTGAAACATAGACATTGCCGAATTCATCAGTATTCAGCCCTTTAAGTTCATCCCTGACCAAACTACTGGTTCTTTGAGCCCACAGGCAATTACCGAGTGGGTCATATTTTGCGATGACAGAATTGACAAATCCTGAACCAGTAAGTGTTGTCTGCGCATCGAATATGATCTCTCCGATCACATCGGTCCAAATTATTCCGAGAAACACATTCCCATCCGGATCGGACGTAAGCTGGGTTGGATTCAAATACCGGGCATCTCCCTCTACCACCTTCGCCCATTCTGTGTTAGCCGTATCGTTCAATTGAGCCAGAAACACGCGTCTCGTATGCGTGTTCGGATTTAGGACAGCACCTCCAATTTCATAGTTGTATAGCATTCCTGTAATCAGAATATCCCCTGACTGCGTGCAAGCTATATCCGAAAGTGATATTAGACTGTCACTGTTCGTTGGCGAATAAGCGTTCTCGTAGATCTTTGACCAAACAAGCGCTCCCGAAGTGGTGTATTTGGCAATAAAATAAGAACCGACACCCGTATCAACCGTTACCAGAGATATTCCAAAATGAACGGTGCCTTCAAGGAATCCGATAACGCAAATATTACCATTGTTGTCGTAGGCAATTGCCGTTGTACCTATTACGCCCTTAACTGTTCTTAGCCAAACAGTTTCTCCTGCGGGATTGATTTTAGCCAGATAGAATCCACCCTCATCAGTAAAAACAAGAGGAAATCCAGTAAAAAGTGTTGACCCATTGAAATGGCCGGTAATATATGAGTTGCCTTCTTCGTCCATGGCAACATCCACAATCGAACCAGAATAAGTATCGTGAAGATTCAACTGTCTTGCCCACACAAAATTCTGTGAGAAGGATTCGCCAGCAGTGATCAAGTCCGACAAGAACATGATTACAAATAGGAAAAATGAACGTCTCATGGCATCCACAACATTTCCCCTAAAGGTATGCATTGAATGCATGATGTAGAACACTTGTGTTCTGTAATTGAATGAATGGCCGATTTTCGGTAATGAAATGCCCGTTTGGCGGAGTGAACGGAAAAAACACTGCCCCATTGTTCGTACTTACGCGCAACCTTGCACCGCGCAATAAACAACAACCTGTTAATAAAGAAGACAGGTCAACCCTGTACCTCACCCTCAAACACGACTACCTTGTTAATGTCATATAACCTATAAATCATGAAACAGCCTAAGAATTGGAAACTGAAGGTGACAGAGATGGGAATTATGCATTACATCCCCATCAAACGTATTGTAAGCATGGTATGCGAACTCAACTGCTGCAATATCTACTATTACAACCGGCAAAAGAAGCTCGTATCCATTACCGGCACCAAGTCCATGGAGCATTACCTCGAACATTGCCATGGCATGCTCGACCGCCTGTGCAAAAAGGCCAGCTGCAACCTGAAGTATGTGGCCGGAATGCAGAAAGACCTCATCCTCTTCGACCCGCAGGATGCCGCCCTACCCGCCATTTACATACCCGAAGAAAAAATAACAGAGGTGAAAGACCTGCTCAATTCCCGTTTCACGGGCTGAAAACCCGGTTTCACACGCTCAAAACCGGGTTTCACATGTTTGCTGCCGAGACGTAACACCCCATTGCTGAAATTTGACAGAGCAACAACGGCCGTGTAAAGATCTTTTGACGGTATAGAAAGATCTTTCCGGTTTGCACAAACGCCTTTAAACGGAACAGAAAGTCAATTCCACAATGAAGAAACATCTTTTTACAACCAACAAAAACCTTTAGCAAACGTGCAATGACCATTATGCGCCATGCAAAAGACCTTATGCAACGGCCAAAGATCATCCTACCATGTATAAAGCACTTACGGTCATCCGAAAAGACATTGAAAGAAAACGCAAACAATTATTCACCAAAATCATCTACATCATGGCAAAATTGAAAATGGCCCTCAGTGGCCTCAGCATCCCCGACTACATTGTCCGCACTTCCGGCATATCCAATTCTGTGGCAACCAATGTGGCCACCTTTGCAACGCCCAACCCACCGCTGGCCACCATAGATGCGGCCATTCAACTGCTGGCCGTCCGCCAACAGGCGGTGGACAATAAACAGGGCAAGAATGCCACCTACCTGCGCGATGAGGCAAAAAAGGCACTTCACCCCCTCATTGTGCAACTGGCAACGTACGTTTCGGGCGTGGCCAATGGAAATGGAGACATCATTCTGCTATCCGGATTCAAACTTGTTGATGACAAAAGTTCCGTAGGGGAGCTCTCCCCGCCAGACACCTTTAAACGGCAAGCGGATGGGCAGGGAACAGGAAGTATACGCCTGTCTTGGAAGGGTGTGGACCGCAGCAGCGGCTACATGGCAAGCATTGCCCCCATCCAAACAGACGGTGAAATAGGTGCATGGACCACCTACAAGGCCAAACGTCTGAGCTATACATTTAAGAATCTGGTAAGCGGGCAGTTGTATGCCATGCGCGTGGCCACCCTCAGCGCAGCCGGACAGGGAACCTGGAGCATTACCGTTACCTACAGGCCGCAATGAGCCGTTGGCTCTTAGCTACTGGCCATTGGCCATGCAATTGGGAAAAAGGCTCCGCGGTGCGGGGCTTTTTTTTTACCAAAAATAAAACAACGACATTTCCTTGTTGAATGATGTAATTGAGTATATTGCAGCAGGTTAAAACAACTAACGGCAGTGTTTGATATCGCAAATGCTTTCTTTAGCAAGTAGTTGTAGCGCATTTGAAATTGGGACTAATGAAGTCTGACAAAAACAGAGTTGAAATTGCAAGTGACGTCTTCAATCGAGACGGAATTGGGATTGAGGTTTATCAGGAGAATGAATTAGTAATGGAAATTTTTCGTAACGATACGCAAAAGACGAGAACCGTGACATTTTATAAGAATGACGTACCGTTGGACTTTATTGAAGAGTGCATTGCAACTTTCAAAAAGGACATACCATGGAACTTTATCGACTACTCGGAATTTGAAAAAGGAGAGAAAAACTATCCCCAACACCCACCAAACCTAACGCTTGTTACGGTGCATACAGACGTGACACGCGCAGCCATACGCAACTCGGCTGTCCAAGACACAGAGCATTACGATTACGTACAGGCCACAATAAATCTACTAAGAACATTCATTTAAAACCAAAATCATGAGCATGAATATCGATGTAATACGAAAAGCCATCAAGGAGAAAGGACATTCTTGGGAAGCTGAAGAAAATCACATTACCAAAATGGATCCCGAAGCAAGGATCAGAATGTTGGGGGTTATTGAAGAACCCGAACCAGAAGGTCTATTGATAAACAAACGGAGCGTTGTGGATCTGGCAGCCTTACCGAGTCAGATCGACTGGCGCAATAACAATGGCAATTTTGTTACGAACGTCAAAGATCAAGGGTCATGCGGGTCTTGCGTTGGGTTTTCTTCCTGTGCGGTATTTGAGAGCATGGTAGGTATTGAGCATGGGGTTGAAAAATTGAACAACCTATCGGTTGCCGATTCATTTTTCTGTTCAACACATGGAACCACATGCGAGGGGTGGTGGCCAGCTTCGTTTTTCAACGATAACCTGAGCAGAGGCGTTATCCCGGACCTGTTATTCTCATACGATGCAGCGTTTCCTACATGGGCATGTCCTTATTGCGAAATATTGCCACACCGTTCCAACTATACATACGCTTATGGCAGTATCAACTCTGCAAATACTGTAGATACCACTAAGGCGTATTTGGTAAATACAGGTCCTATTGTGGCCTGTTTCAACGTGTATCAGGATTTTTACGGATACAAATCAGGCATATACAAGCATACCACGGGAAACCTGGATGGTAGTCATGCCATCTGTATTGTAGGCTTCAATGACAACAACGGTAATGGTTACTGGATATGTAAGAACTCATGGGGACCGAACTGGGGAATGCAAGGCTATTTTTTCATCGCCTATAATCAGTGCAATATTGATCTTAACATGAAATACGGTATTTCCGGAACCTCCCTTCCGGCCACCCTTCCACCAAATAAGCTCTACACGACAACGCAGGGAAGTGATGGTATTTGGAAATTCGATCTTCTAACCCAGGCCAAACCGGTACAGATACCATCTACGGCCGGTTTGGGTTTCAGGTCTACAATTGCAATCAACAATACCATGTACATGACCACGCATGGTAGCGATGGCATATGGAAGTTCAACATGATAACCGAGGCCACACCTACTAAGATACCATCTACAGCTGGACTTGGGTTCTGGGGTATTATTCAGAATGGTAATACCCTGTATCTGACGACTCAGGGTAGTGATGGAATATGGAAATTTGATATGACCACAGAATCTACCCCAACTAAGATTCCATCTACGGCCGGTTTGGGTTTCAGGTCTGCAGTTGTTGTTAACAACACCATATATCTCACCACTCATGGCAGCGATGGTATTTGGAAGTTTGACATGGCCACCGAAGCTATTCCCACTCAGATATCATCTACAGCTGGACTTGGATTCTGGGGCATTAAACAAGTAGGCAATATTCTCTACCTGACCACTCAAGGCAGTGATGGAGTCTGGAAATTCAATCTCAATACAGAGGCGAGACCTTTGCAGGTGCCATCTTCAAAAGGATTAGGCTTCAGGGAACTTACTGCTTTCCAAAATATTTTTTACCTGACCACGCATGGAAGTGACGGTATATGGATATTCAGAGCAAAATCAGATTGTAATGCTGAGAAACCGATTCAGATCATGTCAACGACCGGACTTGGTTTTTGGGGAATCATTTCCTCCGGTCAATAATGTCAACTCAATGTGTTTTCTCAAATTATCGTCCAGTTGTTTCTGAAAATTTACCGCGGATATGTTTCCAAAACAAGATCTTAACAGACATGGAAATAAAACCGATATCAGTAAGAGTGAAAGATTCATATGACATCGCACTAACAAACAGAGGCAGCACTGGACTTTCCATACAATGGGAAATAAGTGACGGCAATATTGCTACCGTCACCAGATCAGAGAGCACTCCGTTGAGAAAAATACGGCCGGGCGATTCAATTCAAACCACCTACACAATTCAATTTCATGAAACCGGTAGGGTCAAGATCAATTTTTATGAATCGAGGATATGGGATGATAGCTTTCCGAAAACAACCCTTGCCCAACTCGAATTCAATGTGAGTTGAGTTGCGATGTGCGCGGATACATAGGTGTTCGATCAATGCTGCATCACGAAAAACCTAAGATCAAACCCTATAGTGCGGTTGCATTGTAGGGTTTTCTTTTCGAGTATAGCGTTGGCGGCAAGCAGAAAAACCAATGACGACAGAAGTAATAGTCTTACTAATTCTGGCTTACCTGTTGTCTTCTGCAATAGTTTATTCAAGGACCTCTTGCTCGCGCAAGACTTTCGAAGGCGCTGCCCTGAGGAAAGCCGAAGGGACGTCTTGTGTGGAACAGAACACAATCGATTTTAACCTGATCTACTTGTCAACTAATCAACTGGTCAACTAATCAACTAGTCAACTACCCCCCGCTCGCGCAAGACTTCCGCAGGATGTCTTGTGTGGAACAGAAT
Organism: Flavobacteriales bacterium; assembly: GCA_016124845.1. NCBI lineage: Bacteria > Pseudomonadati > Bacteroidota > Flavobacteriia > Flavobacteriales > Flavobacteriales bacterium. Next base: position 46,883 of record WGMW01000033.1, on the reverse strand, counting down.
ACGATCAGTCTGCGACTGATCTCCATTACTGACCTGAAGAAGCCGTTCTTCTTAACTTGCTCAAGTAAAACCGACCATGAGCACGCGCTATAAGTTCCACAACCCGGAAGGGGTTTACTTCATCAGCTTTGCCACAGTAGGCTGGACAGATGTATTTACCAGAGCAGCATACAAGGAGATATTTATTGAAAGCATACGTTACTGCCAGCAGCAGAAAGGATTGGAACTGTTCGGCTGGTGCCTCATGACCAACCATGCGCATCTGCTGGCAAGGGCCAAGGAAGGCCATCGGCTCAATGACATTATCCGCGATCTGAAGAAATATACTTCAAAGCAACTCATAACGGCCATTGAGCAGAACCCGCAGGAAAGCAGAAGAGAATGGTTGCTGGGTATGTTTGCCAACGCAGGAAGCCATAATCCGAACAACACGAGGTATCAGTTCTGGCGGCAGGACAATCACCCTGTAGAATGCTATACGGCCGATGTTACCCAACAGAAACTGGATTATATCCACAACAATCCGGTGGTAGAGGGAATTGTGCAGCATCCCGAACAGTACCTTTACAGCAGTGCCAGCAACTATGCCGATGGCAACGGACTCCTGCAAATTGAACGGATAGGATATTGAGAGGACCCGATCAAATAAAGATCAGTCACAGACCGATCGCCAAGATCACCACACGAGTGACCCTTCGGAACACTCGCGCGGGCGCAGTCATCTTTATTCTATCATTTCTGTTTACTGGCTGCTGGTCAACGAAAACCGATGACCCAAAAGAAGCTTGGAAATACTGGTTAGGCATCGAAGTCCCGCAGCAAGTTGAACTTTACAATGGTGAATACTATCAATCGCCTCATTTCACATTGGAGTATGAACTGTTTCTAAAATTCAAAACCGATAAGAGTTGGTTTATTGAATTGGCCGCGTACAACAATTTAGAACTTGATACAACGGGAAATGATTGGGCGCGGTGGACGGAATTACCTGCTTGGTTCAAACCTGACAAATACTCTTTGACATATTGCAAAGACCAAACTGACGTATTTGAACGTTCGAGATACATCATTAACCCGAAAACAGGTGTTTGCTACGTTTATGAAACTGTCGGGATGTAAAACCAAAGGGATGTCCTGTGTGGAACAGACTGCGGTCGGTCGCAGACTGATCAACTAATCAACTGGTCAACTAATTCACTGACCAACTAATTAACTGATCCACTGGTCAACTCATCACCTGCCTCATTCTTGCACCCCACCAATTCGTTTAAGCTTTATTTTTGCGCAACCTCTAAAAACCTCAAACAATGAAAATTCTATTCACATCTATGATTGCCCTGATGATGGTGCTGCCATCGCAGGCACAGGTAACCATCAATGGCGTTACGCTGCCGGCCACCATGAAGGCCGGAGACGAGAGCATTACCCTCAACGGGGGCGGCATCCGTAAAAAACTGTTCTTCAAACTGTATGTCGGTGGGCTGTATCTGGCCAAAAGGTCGTCCGATGCCAATGCCATCATCAATGCCGATGAGGCAATGGCCGTGAAGTTGCAGATCACCTCAGGCATGATAAGCAGCGAGAACATGAGCGAGGCCATTCTGGAAGGTTTCGAGAACAGTACCAATGGCAACACCGCCCCGCTCAAGTCGAAGATCGAGGAATTCGTCAACACCTTTAAGAAGAGTGAGATCGTGGAAGGCAATGTCTTCGACATCATTTACGTGCCGGGCGTTGGCGTTCAGTCGTACAAGAACGGCAAGCTGGAAGGGACCATCGAAGGCATGGATTTCAAAAAGGCGCTTTTCGGTATCTGGCTCAGCGGCAAACCTGCCGATGAAGACCTGAAGGCCGCCATGCTTGGTAAGAAGTAGAACTTAGAACGAAGAATCACCCGAAGGCGAAAGTGTGATTCCACTTTCGCCTTTCTTTTTGAACACAACTTGGATATGAACCACCAACAGTTACTTGACCTTGCCGAGGAGTTCGGCACCCCGCTTTTTGTGTACGATGCAGATGTGATGGAGGCGCAGTACAAACGCCTTCTCAACGCCTTTAAGGGCGTGAAACTGAACGTGCAGTATGCGTGCAAGGCACTGAGCAATCAGGCGGTGTTGCAGCACTTCAACGCCTTGGGCGCGGGGCTCGACACGGTTTCCATCGAAGAGGTGCAGCTGGGGCTGCGCGCGGGTTTCACGCCCGAACGCATCATTTACACCCCCAACGGAGTGAGCTTTGAAGAGATAAAGCAGGCCGTTGAACTGGGCGTGCGCGTCAATATCGATAATCTGGTGATGCTGGAGAAGTTCGGCAGCGAGTATGGCGACAAGTATCCCGTGTGTGTGCGTCTCAACCCGCATATTGTGGCGGGTGGCAACCATAAGATACAGGTGGGGCACATCGATTCCAAGTTCGGTATCTCCATCCATCAGATGCGTCACCTTACGCGCATCATTAAAGCTTACGGCATTCATGTAAATGGGCTGCACATGCACACGGGCAGCGACATTCTGGACGTGGGCGTGTTCCTGAAAGGAACGGAGATTCTACTGGAAGCGGCCTTTCAGTTCGCAGAACTGGAATACATCGACTTCGGAAGCGGTTTCAAAGTGGCCTACAAGCCGAATGATGTGGCTACGGACATTGAGGAGCTGGGTGAGAAACTCTCCGTTCAGTTTCAGGAGTTCTGCAAGGAGTACGGCAAGGAGCTGGAACTGGCCTTTGAGCCGGGCAAGTTCCTTGTAAGCGAATCTGGGACCTTCCTCTGCAAGGTGAACGTGATCAAACAGACCACCGCCACCGTCTTTGCGGGTGTGGACACGGGTTTCAACCACTTCATCCGCCCCATGTTCTACGATTCGTACCACCACATTACCAACATCAGCAATCCCGAAGGGCCCGACCGCATTTACACTGTGGTGGGCTACATCTGCGAGACGGACACCTTTGCGTGGGACAGGAAGATACCAGAGATACGCGAGAACGATATTCTGGCATTCCACAATGCGGGAGCGTACGTGTTTGCCATGAGCAGCAACTACAACTCGCGCCTGAAACCGGCCGAAGTGCTGCTGAAAGGTGGCAAGCCTTATCTCATCAGTCGCAGACAGACCCTTGACGACCTGTTGGTGAGCCAGGTGGATGTGAGCCATCTTTTCAAAACCAAGCAGAAAGCAGTGAAAGACAGCTAATTGCTACTTTCGGGAATCGATCAAAACCTGATAGAGATGAAACCGACCACCAAAATATATTTCCGAACGTTTATTGTAAGTGCGCTGATCTTCGGTGCATTGATGACAGCTTATCAGTTCGTTGCAGAAGGTCGGGTGGTGTGGTATCAGCAGCTCTTTCAATCCACATTCTTCGGGCTTTTCATGACCCTGTTGAGCGCATTGTCCGTCAAACGGGTCATCAAGAAACACGGGATCGAGAATCCGACAATTGATGATTTTAAAGTGAATCAGATCATAACCATCGATAGTCCGCTCTCATCAGAACAGGTGCTGGAGCTGATCAACAAGAACGAGGACACTAAAGGCTGGACGCTGAAGTTCGATACCGAAAAGAATCTGAGCGGAAAAACAGATGTGAACTGGAAATCTTGGGGAGAGAAAATAGCTCTCAAATTCACCGATGGAAAGATCACGATCGAAAGTCGGCCAGTGGTTCCGACCACCCTGTTTGACGGAGGTAAGAACCTCGGGAATGTGATGACCTTGAAGGGCATCATTGTCAACGCCACGTCATAACGCGTTTTACTGACCATTCTCATTTCATTTACGGTCTGTGGTTCAGACCTTTACTGCCGCTTATTGAATAGCGGCATCATCATTCATGATATTTTGTGCTGGAGGAAGCCGTGAAACTGAACATCATGAGACATCTCTTTCTTACACTTTTTGCAGTTGTGTCCTTCCTCTTTAACGGAATGGCACAACAAGCGATCACCATCACCCACAATGATATGCCCAATGTGAACGATACGTTCCGTTTGAGCATCTGCGACAACCTTTTGGGAATTGTGAACCTGAATGATGATGGCCCCGACCAGACCTGGAACTATTCCACATTGGGTTCTTTCAATCAGCGCGTGGATGAATTTGTTGACCCCGTTCTGGGAACACCGCTGATCTACAACGTTACGTTCAGCAACTTCTTCGATATGAACTACTTCGCCACCTTGGCCGCGCCAGACCAGTTCGGGCAGTTCGGGGCCAACCTCCTCAATGTGACCGAGGTGTATGACTTCTACCGCGAAACGAACTCCTACTTTGATAATGTGGGGCTCGGACTGACCATCAATGGCTTTCCGTTGACCGCCAAAATGAATCCGCGCGATAAGATCTACGAGTTTCCGCTGGAATACGGAGATCAGGACAACTCATTTGCCCAGTTCGGTGTTTCGGTCCCTTCTTTCGGGTACTACGGACAGAAGATCTGGCGTAGCAATACCGTTGATGCGTGGGGTGAGTTGACAACACGTTACGGCACGTTCAATACACTGCGCGTGACCACCATTTTGGATGTGACCGACACCATCAGTTTCCAAGGTCTGAACTTTGAACAGGCACAGCCTACCTCGTTTGAAGTGAAATGGTTTGCCAAGAACATCGGTATTCCCGTACTCACGGCCAAGGGGCAGATACTTTTCGGTCAGCGCGTGGTCAATTCCATCGAATACCTCGATTCGATCAGAGGATTCACCTTGGCCTCGTTGCCTCCCAATCCCGTTGATACCACAACCGTTGATACGACAACCACAGACACCACAGGAACTTCGGGTATTTGGGATTTCCCCTCTGCCCTACACGACCTCCGCGTGGCACCGAACCCATTCAATGGCGAACTCATAGTTTTCATCGATGCAGATAAGAACGCCACGGTCAATCTGTCACTTTGGGATCTTCTTGGCCGCTGCATTTCAACCAATCTGACCCCAAGCAACACAGTTTCGGCAGGTCAGAACATGCTATGGGTCAATACGGAAGGCATCAAACCTGGAACCTATCAACTTATCATTACCGAAAAGAGTGGCCAACGGCACGCATTGCGGGTGTTGAAACTTTAGAGCAAGAGAAAGGGCCCTTCGGCATTGCCAAAGGACCCCATCCACCTACAAGGACAAAGCATTACCGCTTCATCAAGCGTTCAACCCTTACATTTCCGTTTGTGCTTTTCGCGCTTACCAGATAGATTCCTGCGGGAAGGTGTGAGATGTCGATGTTGGTTTCCTTGGAACCGACCACCGCAATTTGCTGGATGATCCTTCCACTCACATCCATTAGTTGAATTTCGGCAAGATCGGTGGCAGAAACCGTTACAATGCGGCTGGCTGGATTTGGCTTGAGTTTCATCGCGACTTGGTTATCACTTTCAGTTATTCCCACCGTAATTATCGAAACCATATTCGAACTGAGTGGGCAACCCGACACATCTAAGAAGTCAACGTGATAGCTACCATTTGATGTAACCGTATAACTGGAATCCGTGGCACCAGAAATAGCTGTCGGGCCATTATACCATTGAAAATATCCCTGTTCAGGAATTGAAAGTGTGAGGCCATTTTGGACAATGGTCGGTGGATCCTGTAGTTCGTAAGCACCGATGTCAATACTACTGCCCACCACTCGTACCTTTCCTGCTTGGTCCTCTACTGGAGCATTGACGGAGTTCCCTGCATCAATAGCTGGACTTGAACATTTCAAGGCACGTGTTTTGGTGAATGAATGACCGTTATAAGCCAATGTATCCAGCATTGGATCAACCGTCAGATCCGAAGTTAATAACGTAATGTTTGAACCCGAACTGTTTTCAAGAATATTGTTCCCGAGACTGACTGCGGTACCAATGTTGTCTGTATGAATGTTGGCCACTGCATTAGCAACAATGGTGTTGTAAAGTGACAGGCTTCCTGCGTTCCAGATATTGTCTCCGCTACCTTGGGATTCGTTGTCGGACAACGTTGAATTGGAAATGTTCAGCGTTGAACCTGAGCCAGAGAAAATGGCCCCACCATTCCCACCTATGCATTCATTTCCAGAAAACGTGGATGAACGGATATTCAATGTCGCAGTACTATAAATGGCCCCACCATAGGCCGATTGCTGACCAGTAGAAACCATGTTATCGTAAAAACTACAGTAGTTCACATTCATTTCCGCTCCCCGATTATAGACAGCACCCGCAAAACCATCACCGATAGGTCCTGCTGGCATGGCTCCATTATTGAACAGTTCACAATGGTTCAGGGTCAACGTAGCATTTGTGTTATTGAAAATGGCTCCTCCACCCTGATTCAGTGACTGAATATCTGCTGTGTTGTTGTACAGTCTGCAATAGTTCAGTTCGAGCATTCCGCTGTTCAGAAACGCTCCACCAGTAGAAACAAATCCTCGGACAAAATCCACTCCGTAGAATGTGGCAGAACCCGTATTCAGCACACTAAAAATGCGGCAGCTATTATTGGCATCGACCGTGACCGCATCACCATCTGGAAAACCTATGATGACGATGTCCGAACTGATGGTAATGGTAGAACTTGTCATAATGGTTGCACCTTCCAAATTTGGAGCAAAGGTTATGGTATCTCCAGAGGAAGCCTGTGAAATTTCGTCACGCAACGACCCTGCCCCAGAGTCATTTGTGTTCGCAACTACCTGAGCGCGAACAGTTGAAATACAATTCAACAAAATAGTTACGATTGAAATAATTTTTAATACTGATATAGATTTCTTCATGTTGCATAAATTTTTAGAATCCATTACAAGATTACCCACTACACTCTGCCATTCGGTCTGGGATGAATAACTGTCGATGTAGATGTAATAAGTGACTGCCCCTTGAACCTAAAGACTCATTCTAACTAACAAAAAGGGCCCTTCGGCTTTGCCAAAGGACCCCATCCACCTACAATGATAAAGCACTACCGCTTCATCAAGCGTTCAACATTTACAGTACCGTTTGTGCTTTTTGCACTTACCAGATAGATTCCTGCGGGAAGGTATGAGATGTCGATGTTGGTTTCTTTGGAACCGACCACCGCAATTTGCTGGATGATCCTTCCACTCACATCCATCAATTGAATTTCGGCAAGATCGGTGGCAGAAACTGTCACAACGCTGCTCGCTGGATTTGGCATCAATTTCATGGTATTTGAGTTTTCCTGTTCTTCAATTCCTGTGCAAAGTGACACGTTCACATGAACAGTATCGCTGTAGAAGTTATCGTACATATCGTATGCTTCCAGCACAATGGCATGGTCACCCGCACCAAGATTGTCTGCATCAATCACAAATGAATCGGAAGTGCTGTTATCGGCCGTCCAGAGGTATGTACACATGCTTGTTGCAGTAACCGTCTGTGTCTGGCCAGCGCACATCATCAGGTTATCCTCAGAAACAAGGTCGATATTCGCTACAATATCCGAACGCAGTTCGCATAGTGAAAGAGCCCTATCCCAGACCTTCACCTCATCAATATCACCATCAAAATACTCCCCACCGGAAGAAGTAAGCGCACCGACCACCCATGGAGCGGTTGAGAATGACGGAGGAGTTGCAGGTGTAATTGTCTGTAGAATATTGCCATCCTGATAGATGGTCATGGATATGCCGTCCCAAGTACATGCCACATGGCTCCAGCCCCCACCGTTGAATGTTGCTGATGGCGCGGTACACCAAGTATATCCGTTTACATAATAATGGGCAGAAAGCACCCCGTTCTCGATATGTAGAACGATGTCCCGTCCACTATAGGTCTTACTTACGATGGTATGGGTGAATCCTGGGGCATTGCCTCCAAGAACCCATGCCGAAATGGTGAATTCCTGTCCGAGGTTGGCATAGGCGCTTGTATATGGCACCACTACATAGCTCGCAAGCCCATTGAAGCGCATGGCACCTCCAGTACTGCCGAACCTATCTACAACGGCCGTTGCTGAATGGGGCGTGCCGTTGTTTCCGTTGGCAGAAATATCGGTCGCTGAACCTCCATCAAGAGGGAGTTCTATAACAACACCGTTAGTTGCCGGCACAAACGAATTCATCAGACAGGCAATCTCATCATCGGGGGTCGCGTACGCACGAATCAGGATATTGTCGAAATAACCATTGAAGGTTTCTGAAGTACCGAGTGCTCCGACCGTTACATCACCGCTTGATTGAAAGTCAGGCCCTTCTGAAAGCACCATTTCCTTCACAGAAACACCATTTACAAAAAGCTTCATGGTGTTTCCGTCCCAAGTTGCAGCCACATGATACCATGTACCCGTTGTAATGACAGGCACATCGCTGGTAACGGCAGTAATTCCGCTGGAGGAATTGGTAAAATGAATCTGCATCTTTCCATCGAAATGGATACGTAGGTCAATATCGCGATGGCTACCGTTCAATTTGGTTACTACCGAATTGTAAGAATCCAGCGAGCTGGCATTGATCCAAGCCGAAATGGTAAAAGCATCATCCATATCCAAAAACTCAGGTGCGGCAGGAATTGTGAGTCGCTTACCTGTCCCAAGCCCAATGGCTCCTTGAACTGTATTATCATAGCCATTGGCATACAACGGATTTCCAACTGCATTCACTGTATGCGCATAGGCCGAGATATCTGTAAGGTTTCCATTGAGCGGAAGGTTTAGAAGCACTTTCTCTTGTGAACATTGCGCTCTGACCGTGGCCGCCCATGCCAGTAGGGCCATAACGCTTAAAAGGCTCAATAAAAAGGGTACGTGTTTTTTCATAATGTGTTGATTTAGGGGATTAGTATGACACAAGTGTACCCCCATTGTCCAACCCGATCGGGCGGACTTCAACAACCGTTGATGTACCTGTAATAAGTGTTTCGCTCAGAGGCGTTTCAGCAACTCATCCTTCTTACGGACCGAGATCGGAACCTTCTGGTCGGCACTCAGATGAACCGTAAGATTGACCTTATCAATGCGCTGAATGTGATTGAGATTGATAAGGTGAGAATGGTGGATACGCACAAAACCTGATGGAGATAGAAGTACCTCGTATTCCTTGAGATTGGTGGACACCAGAATCGGTTTCTCCTGCCCTTTTACATGAAACCTTGTGTAGCGACCGTCTGCTTCGCAATGGACAATATCATCGATCTTCAATACATAAATATTCTCCAGATCCTTGAGCACCATGCGGTCCTTGATACCCGATGCGTGCTGAAGCATCACATCAATAGGATCGCCACCGTGTTTCCGTAGGTTGAGGTGTGCCCGTTCGATGGCTGCCACCAGATCGTCAGGATCCACGGGTTTCAACAGAAAATCGCAAGCACTCATGCGAATGGCCTTGATGGCATAATGCTGATGCGCGGTAACGAAGATGACCTCGAAATCGCGGTCGGGCAACTGCTTGAGCAGGTCGAAGCCCGTGCCATCTCCCATCTCTACATCTAAAAAGAGCAGTTCTGGCTGTTGCTGTTCTATTTCGGTAAGCGCGGAGGCGACAGAATCCGCCTCTCCGACCACCTCCGTTTCTGGCGAATACAAGTGCAATAAGGCTCTCAGCGCCTCCCGTACATTCTGTTCATCATCTACAATTACTGCCCTCATGCCAGCACAAATGGAATTTTGAATATCACTTCCGTTCCCGTTCCATCTTCATTCAGATCACGGATCTCCAGCGAATACTTTCCTTCTGCCTTTCGGTTCAGTAAAGCAATACGCTCTTTCGTGATTCTGGTTGCAAGCGATGTTTTCTCTTCCGACTTCGGACTGCTCTCTCCCGCCTTTTTCCGACCAATGCCGTTATCTGTCAACCGCATCACCAAATGGTCATCCTGCAACTCATATTTGAGCGTGATCTTTCCATTATCGAGATTCCTGATCCCATGTTCAATGGCATTTTCGATGAGCGGTTGCAATATCATGGGTGGCACCAGAACTTCCTCAGGGTCAAGCTCTTCATCCATCTCCACATCGAACTCGAAACCATTATTGAAACGCAGTTTCTGAATTCCCACGTAGAGTTCGAGCGCGTTCAGTTCCTTATCGAGCGTGATCTTCTCCTCCTGATTGTACTCCAAGAATGCACGCATCACTTTGGCGAAATTGGACAGATACCGAACGGCCTCGCGCAGGTCTTTTCCTCCTAACATGTAGTTCTGAACGGCCGTCAACGCATTGAAAATAAAGTGCGGATTCAACTGTACGCGCAACGACAGCAATCGGTTCTCCAATGCTTCCTGCTGTTGTTTCAGCAATCGCTGCCGCGAAACGAAATAGATGCTGCCCGCAACCAGCAACGCTACCACCACAAGTACAATGATCCAGATATTTCGCTGTCGCAGTTTCAGTTCATTAATCTCATTCTGCTGGCTCAGTTCACGTACCTGCTGCTCCTTTTTCTCGGTCTGATACTTGGTCTCAAGCTCATTCACTATGCGCACGTTATCCTCCCGCAGCAGTGTGTCGGTATAAAGCTTCAGGAGTTCCATGTTCTCATACGCCTTCTTATAATCACCGTGCATGGCGTAAGCCTTCTGCAAGTTCCGCAGTACGCGCTCCTTCGATATGACCGTATTCTCTGCACCTGCATATTCCCATGCCTTTTCCAGACTGTTGATCGCCTCATCCACACGGTTCAGCCGAAGCAATGCTGCACCTTGATAATTGTAAGCATCCGTGAAAGTATGGTTGTGTGTGAATGAACCCTCGTAGGTCAGCACTTCATCGGTGTATTTCAGCGCCCGTTCATACTCCTCTTTCTTGAGCGAAATATTGGCCAGGTGATTCAGTATCTGCGTAAGCGTTTTGCTGTAGTTGATCTTTCTGCTCTCTGCCAGCACGCGCAATGCCAATGCCTCTGACGAATCAATCATATTGTGTTTAAGCAGATTGATGGAAAGATTGGATCCCAACCCAAGCGCAATGCGACTGTTCAACTTCCCTCCTGCCATGTCAAACGCCTTCTTGCTGAATTCCAATTGCTCATCATGACGGCCGATAGTGCCCAGCAATGCCCCGATATTGGTGTATACATAAAGTAGATGTGCCGAATCGTTGTAATGTTCCAGAATAGCGGCCGATGACATCAGAATCTCCATCGCCTTGGCACTACTGTCCATACTTTGGTAGCAACTGCCGATGTTAATGTAAACCTTGGCCAGATTGAGCGAATCGCTTATGAGTCTGCACTCATCCTCTGCTTGCTTGAAATACTTCAATGCCTCCGTATAGTTGCTTTCACGCAGATAAGTGACCCCAACCACCGTAAGCGCATCCATGTGTTCATTCCATTGGCCTGAAGCCTCGGTGCATTCCAACACCTTATTGGCAAAATAGCGGAGCGAATCATTGGCATCATACCGATGCGAATAGGCCGTGGTAGAATCCATGTACAAACGGCAAACGACCGTGTCGCCCACAGCAGCCGAATGCTGAGAGAAAGCTGTCTGAACCAATATCAGACACAGGCCAATGGCCAAGACCGATGACATTCGTAGGTGGCGGATCATCAACTTGAAGTTGCAGAATTAGAGGTTGCGGATGCGCTTACGCGTAATAACTGTAATAGATACGGTAATAAGTGCAAGCATCGCTAATCGGTTATTGAGTTATTCGTTATTGGGAGATGATCGTACGCAGAGCTATCGAAGCGTTATGTATGAGGCAGAGTCCGATGGTTCTGTCATTCCGAGCGAGTGAGGAATCTCAAGAGATGTGAGATGCTTCCTTGGTTTGGCTGTTATTAGTTATTGAGTCATCCGTATTCAGCGTACCAATTCCCCAACTGAATAGTTCAGGGTCACTTTGGGGATAATCGTTTTGGGTTATTATGGCGTGACCTTAAAATAACCAATAACTCAATAACCTGATTCAAGACCGAACACCGAGCATAAGTGTTTAGCGAGGAAATCGGTAGCTTCACAGAGTGAAGAAATGGTTGACCTTTCTATGCCTTTTACCCCTTTTCGGCCTTGGCCAGAATGCACTTTTGCAACAGGCCATTTCGGTGCAGAATTTCTATCCCGACTCTGCCATTCAACTGGCTGAGCAGGTCATAGAAACCGACACCTCCAAGCAAATCCGATCGAATGCGTTTGAGGTCATCGGCATCGCCAATTGGGTGAAGGCGGATTATTCTGCTGCCATTCAAGCCCATGGCAAGGCACTTGACATCCGCAAACAAATCGACTACAAGGATGGCATCGCCTATTCGCTGAACAACCTTGGGTTGAATTACCAAGGGCTGGGCGATAAGAACACGGCAGTTGACCATTTCCTCAATGCCTTGGAAATGGCCAAGAGCATCCCAGATTCTGGATTGATGGGTTCCATTCTTGGGAACATCGGTATTCTCTACGAGGAGCAGGGCGAAGACGACAAAGCCTTGGACTTCCATCTGCAATGTCTGGACATCGCTACCAAACTCAGCATTCCGAGATTGATGGGCAACACGTGGAACAACGTTGCCCTCATCTACAAGAAGAAAGCTGAGTACGGGAAAGCCGCTTCGTACGCCCAAAAGTGTTTCGAGATACGCAGGAAGTATGGAAATGAACTCGGTCAGGCGCAGGCGCTCAACCTCCTTGGCACCATTGCATCCAAGCAATTCATGTACGCCAAGGCCGATTCGCTCTATCAGGCAGCCTTGGCCATTTACAGCAAGAAGGAAAACGCTTGGGGCGAGGCCATGGTGCTGGGAAACATTGGCCAAGATGCTGCGGCAACGAAACAGTATTCCAAGGCCAAGAAATATTGTCAAGAGGCTTTGGAGCTTTCGCAACAACACCAGTTGGAATGGGAAGGCCCGTCATGCAAGTGTTTGGGAGATGCGTACATCGGACTGAAGGATGGCGCAAAGGCACAACAGTACTGGCAGCAATATTTCAATTATACGGATAGCGTGCACAGATACAATCTGGAGAATGACATCTCACTGCTGCGTCAGCGTTTTGAACACGAGAAGGAGCGCATGCGCATCGAATCTGAAATTGCACATCAGAAAGAACTGGCCGAAGCAGAACTGAACAGACAACGCCAGTTGAGCAATGCTTCCATCGGCATTGGGATGATGGCGCTGATCCTGTTCTTCGTGCTGTTCAGCAATTACCGCAGCAAGCAGCGCGACAATGAACTGCTGGAGAAGATGAATTCGGAGATCACCGAACAGAAGGCCGTTATTGAAGAGAAGAACGAGCACATTACGGACAGCATCCGCTACGCGCAACAGTTACAGCACGCCATTCTGCCCAAACATGCAGCGTTTGAAGGAAGATTCGACCGACACTTCATTCTCTATCGACCGAAGGATATCGTTTCGGGAGATTTCTACTGGTTGGAAGAGGCCAACGGAAAGACCTTTGTGGCCGTGGCCGATTGCACAGGTCATGGTGTGCCTGGCGCGATGGTGAGCATGGTCGGCTACCAAGGATTGAACAAGGCCGTACGTGAGAACCAGCTTTCCAAACCATCAGAGATTCTGCAAAGCCTGAGCGATCATATTGAGGAACAGTTTGAGAAGAGCGGTGGCAGCGTGCGCGATGGAATGGACATTGCGCTTTTCGCCATTTCCAAAGACCAAAAGCAGCTGACCTTTGCAGGTGCGCACAATCCGCTCCTCCTCGTTTCCAAACGAACAGAGATTGCCAACTGCACGCTAAAAGAAGGTCAGGACGGCTGGAATGTGTTTGAGGTGAAGGCCGACCGCAGAAGCATCGGTGGATTCTTTGACGCAGGTCCGTTCACCGACCATGAGTTGACGCTCGAAAAAGGCGACACGCTCTTTGTGTTTTCTGATGGCTATGCCGATCAGTTCGGTGGGCCGAATGATAAGAAGCTGGGCATCCGAAAGCTCCGCAACGTTCTGCTACAAGCAGTAGCAAACAATGATCTTCATTCGCTGGAATCGTTCTATCTGGAATGGAAAGGCCCAAGCGAACAGATCGATGATGTGAGCCTGATCGGGCTGACGATTTAAGTAAATGTGAACGCTCTATTTTCATCTCAGAAATCCATAATGAAAACAAATGAACCGAACGTTTATTTTGTACTGAAAGGTGCTGACTTTGACCCAAACGAGTTGACGAAAAGATTGGGTATTGAACCGACAAATTGTTGGAAGAAAGGAGACAAAGGGAAATACAACCCATTTATGGGCTACTCTTGTTGGGAACTTTCCACTCAAGGAGTGGCCGAACCACTTCCGATTGACAAACTGGTCGGTAAAATCATTAGTCATCTGAACGAAAAAATCGAAACAATCAATCAGTTAAAGAACGAATTCGATTTATATTCTGTTCTTGAAATTGTGCTGTACATTGATACTAACCCTGAAGTATCAACACCAGAGCTTCGACATAGTCTAAGTACAATTGAATTTTTATGTAGAACAGGTACCATATTAGACGTGGACATTTACAGGTATGATTCAACGGATTCAGAGGAGTGAAAGAATTATGGAAGAACGCTCTCGAAAAGTTATGCTTCTCTCATTACATCAAATCGTTTCTATCTATAACCCATGTCGCAGGCATTCCGCACCATTTCCCAACCGACCGAAGGGCTTTTCAAAGACCGAGGTTCCAAGTTCATTGCCTACGCTTTTCCTATCACAAACGTAGATGATGTGAAACCGCTTTTGGACCGATTGCGTGTTGAGCATCCATCTGCAAGACACGTCTGTTACGCCTATCAGTTGGGAACAGATGGCAACGACTATCGCGCCAACGATGATGGCGAACCCAACGGCTCTGCGGGGCTACCCATTCTCAACCAGATAAAAAGCAAGGATGTGACCAACACATTGGTGGCCGTGGTACGCTATTTCGGAGGCACAAAACTGGGCGTTTCGGGACTGATAAATGCCTACAAGGAAGCTGCGAAAGACGCGCTGGAAAAGGCCGCTGTGGTGGAAAGAATTCCTACCGCCATCATCAGATTACAGTTCCAGCATTCGAGCATTGGCGATGTGGAACGCATTATCCGCCAGCATGGCTGGAACATCAAGCATCAAGATTTCGGCATGGATTGCAAGTGGGAAATTGAAATGCCTGAAAAAGAAAAGGAAGAAGCATCTGGCCTCTTCCTTTCCATCGAAAATGTTTTACTGAAGTAATTGCTACTGCGGATGATAGATCTTCTCGGCTCCCTCGTAGATCTTCTGTCTGTCCAAGGTCATCGGCTTGGTCTTTTCGGCCACGAACATTTCCATCTGATCGGTGTAATGCGGACTATCTGGATGCGTTGACGTGCCGTAAGCATTGATGGTGTTGATGATCGGCTTGCCGTCCTTTCCGAAGTCGATGAGCATGATGTAAGAATCGCCCACGAACGTTCGGAGCAGTCCTTTCTTGTAAGGTCGCGTGATGTTGGCCGCAAGCACCTCTGGCGCACGGCCCACATCCAGCACCACATCTCCACGCACGTGTTTCTGCACATCTCCCAACCGCACGCGCAGCGACCCGAAATACTTCTTCATGTGCTTGGTGGCCTTACGTACGGCCTCCACATATTGCTCTTCGGTCAATGCATTGGAGTTGTAGGTCAACCCCTTCGAGAGGATCATATCCATGATATTGTTGAAGGTGAAAACCAATAAGGTGGCTTCCCTGTCATCCACATCGGCCACGTGGTCCCAAGCGCGGATCACCTCAAAAGATTCCTTCAGATCGGGATATTTTTCCACGTCAATGCTGTCCAGCATCCACATGTTATTGATGTTGTAACCGCGCATTTCCTCATTGTACTTCTTATCGTACTTCACCGTCTTGAAATCCTCCCAGGTCATTTTTCCGAAACCAGAGATGAGTTCCTGCGCACGGATAGCGCGGTTGTTGATCCTGCTTTCATCCTGATACCCGAACGTGGGGTCGAAATCGGCCGCTTTCAGATTCTCTTCGGGAGCGGTGGCGAAAAAAGGCGTTCCATTGGTGTTGTACAGATAGCCGCATTCTGGATTAAGGTAGGTTGCCAATTCCGAAACGGGATGGAATTTCTCTTCCCAAAGCGTATACGAAGTGTTTCCAGGAAGTACATTCAACCAATTGTAAGACGAATCGCGATAGGGGAATTTGCCCAAACTCATGTACTG
The DNA here is from genome assembly GCA_016124845.1 of Flavobacteriales bacterium. Classification (NCBI taxonomy): domain Bacteria; kingdom Pseudomonadati; phylum Bacteroidota; class Flavobacteriia; order Flavobacteriales; species Flavobacteriales bacterium. Next base: position 30,834 of record WGMW01000033.1, on the reverse strand, counting down.
GATGTTTCCCTCGCCATCGGCATAAATATTATTGGTCCCAGGGAAATGCCCCATGGCCATGGCCGCATTGTATTCCTCCAAATTGGTGGCCTTGTTCATGTAATACAGTTGTTCGGTACCCGCCAGATCCATGTTGGCAGGAAAACGGATGGCATAGAAACCGTCCTTGTTACGGATCACCGTGCCGTGCTTGCTGCGGTAGAACTTCTTAGTGATGGGAATTCGGAACGGCCCGACCTTCACCTTCACCGTGGCCTTGAACGGCACCAACTTCTCGTAACCATCATCAAACTTATAAAGGAGTTTTTTGTGCGGATGCATTTCCAGTTTGTACACATCGCACAGATCGGGATGGTTGAGTGTGGCCGCCCAGCCCAAGTGTTCATTCACTCCGTGGAAAATGTTGGCACCACCAGGGAATGTTCCTCCCAAGATGTTCAACCCTTCCTCGCTGACCAGATGCGCCTCATACCACGAAAACAGCCCTTGCAACGGCTGGTGCGAGTTGACCGCCAGATACGTGTGTCCGTTGGCCGTTTTGTTGCCATTGAACGCCAGCGCATTCGAACCATCAGGCAGGTTTCCCGTGTACTTCACATTCCGCTCGTAGAGCGAGATGGAACGCGTAAATATCTGCTGTATCTCGATGTAAACGCTGGTAAGGAACACCAATGTAAGCGTGTTGGCCTTCACAATATCCTTGGATGAGATCGGGAACAGCCCTTTGCGCAGAATCTCGTCTGCATGCGTTTCAGCAAATCGGTTCAGCCCCGCAGAGTATGCATCCAGGTATTTGAGGTAATGGTCCGAGAATGCGCCATCCCAGCGGTTTTCAACCTCTTCCGAAACACGGGTGATCTTTCCCATGAAATCGAGCAACGCCCCGTCCTTTCCCGTCACTTCTCCCAGCCTTCCGTTGGCTGCCAGCAGCAGTTGCTGAACGGTATTGAAATCGTCTTCGCAGGTTGCCCACGCCAGTCCGTAGGCCGCATCCGCATCGGTCTTGCCGAAGATGTGCGGCACGCCCCATTTGTCGCGTACAATTTCAATGTTGTTAATGTCTATCTGTGCTTGCGCGATGGTAGCGCAAAGCGTGATGAGCCCCAGAATGAGACCCGAAATTCTGCCTTTCATAAGCCGTAAGAATTAGGGTTGATGCCGCATTAACTACGGCTCTTCAAAAATAGTATGCATGCAGCGCTTTTTCCAGCTCAACAACATTAAATGAATATGAAAGAGACATGAATGAAAGTGTAAGGCGCGGTCAGCCAATGCAAAAGTTCTGTCAGCAACAGGAAATGTAGCATGATGTGATGCAATTGAACCATTAGATATGCTGAATGAATCCTCCGCACATCTGGCGATTCCATCAGCAGTTTCAGAAGGTCAGTCCGCAATATCAAGGGCGCGCTCCGCAAAGCCAGCGGCATCGTCCGCAAGGTCAAAAGGAGTGTCCGCAAAGCCAAAGGCAATGCGGTTGGCGTTGCGGAGACCGCTCTCTGCGCGTCAAAGCAAATAACTGTGAAATTGGTTGGGATCAGCCCCTTTTCGGAAGCATTTCCTTCAGGCGGTCGAATGTGTGATCCATCCAAGCGAGAAATTTGGACAGTGCATCGAAATAGAGCGTGATCATCAAAAAGATGGACATGAGCCAGATAACGGCCACATTGGCCCAATACGTATCGATGTACATTCCGAAGAGATTCTTGCGTGGCGCGAAGAAATGCGAGCGGAGGAATACGCTTCCCATCGGATCCTGATAGATCGGGTGCAAGCGCTGAATGAGCTTGTCATCGCGTTCAATGATGCGATAGAAATCGCTGCTATTGAGCACAAGGTCGCCCAGACTTTCATTGTAAAAATCATCGCGCAAGCGATTGAAAACCTCCCGTTCTTCAGGTGTTTTCACCTTGGATGCGATTACACGGTCCTTTTGCGCATCCATCTGGTTGCGCACCTTCACATAATGTCGTTGCAGGCGCTCCAAATGGTCACGCACCTCCTCCAGCAATTTTGGAGTGACCGTTTCGGGCGTGAGTTCGTCCACTTTACTGAACTGCACTTCCGAATTGAACGCATTCTCCTTGGCCAATTCCTTCCGTATCAGTCGGATAATAAGCTCCTTCTTGTCCTGATCCACGCTATCGCTTTGAAGCATATTTCCAAGCGTGATCACCTTCTTGCGCATTTCTGGTATCCAATAGTCCTTGCGAAAGGTGGCCTCACTGACGGTCTTTTCGTAATCGAACAGATCCTTCTGATAAGCATTGTTCTTGAACTGATGCACGGCCAACGCCTCATACGCCCATTTGGAGGCCATGATCTCACCCGTGAACGGCACATACTCGTCCGAAGAAAAACCAGGGTTCAACTTATCGAACTCAACGATTACACCGCTGAGCAGCAACTGCGGAATAATAAGGAACGGAATGAGGATATAGATGGTCACCGCATTTCGGAAACTGGCCGAAATGTTCAGTCCGAGCATGTTGGCGAAACAGGCCGTGGAGAACAGCACCAGGAAATACGCCATGTTCATGCCCTGAATTTCGAGAATGGCATTGCCGATGAGCACGAACGCCAGCGTTTGCACCAGTGAAATGAAGAACATGATGATGATCTTGGACACGAGGTAACTGGAACGGCTTAGGTTCAGGAACTTCTCCCGTTTCAGGATCTTTCGGTCCTTGATGATCTCCTCGGCACTTACGGTAAGTCCGAAGAACAGCGCCACCACCACGCACATGAACATGTAGGCGGGAATGTTGTCGTTCTCGCGGAACATGTAGCCCACTTCATCATTGGCATAGTACCTGACCAACGAGGCAAGGATCAACGCCAGCACAGGCGTTTCCAAAAAGTTGATGAGCATGTACTGCGTATCGGCCAATTTGGCGCGTACATCTCTGGTAATGAATACTTTGAACTGTGACCACAGCGAAGGAATGGTGGCCACTGGCGGCAGCTTCCCTCCTTTTCCATCCGAATCGGCAAGTTCTGCATCCATTCTTCCCGAACGGATAAACTTCTCATTCCAGTCGGCAGGTTTCACCTTCCGCGATTGGGTGGGCTGGCCATATTCGTCCAACACCTTTCCTTCAATGATGTTGAAGACCTGCTCGGGATTGACGTTACCACAATTGAAGCACTCCACGTCTTCGCTGGTCACATCATTGATCTGCGACTTGAAGTAGCTGATGGCATCGATCGGGTTTCCATAGTAAACTGGAAAACCGCCTGTATCAAGGATCAACAGCTTATCGAACATCTTGTAGATGTCGGAAGATGGTTGGTGAATGACCACATAGACCAACTTTCCCTTCAGCGCAAGTTCCTTCAACAGGTCCATAATGTTCTCGCTGTCGCGGGAAGAAAGCCCCGATGTCGGTTCATCCACAAACAGGATGGAAGGCTCACGGATAAGCTCCAACGCAATATTCAAACGCTTGCGCTGCCCACCGCTTATCTTCTTGTTGAGCGGACTTCCCACCTTCAGATCCTTGATCTCGTGAAGACCGAGGCTCTTGAGCGTACTCATCACCATCCGCGTGAGCTTGTAACTGCTCACATTGTCGAAACAGAGTTTGGCGCTGTAGTAGAGGTTCTCGAAAACTGTCAGGTCTTCTATCTGCAGGTCGTCCTGCGAGATGTACCCGATGAGCCCTTCAACCTTCTCTGGTTCCTTGTAAATATCGATTCCGTTGATGCGAACAGCGCCTTTGGTAGGAGCCGTGGTTCCATTCAAAATATTGAGCAGTGTGGATTTTCCAGCACCGCTGGCACCCATAATGCCAAGCAACTGGCCCGAATGCTCGCGACAGTTCAGTTCATGCAATCCCTGCTTGCCTCCTGAGAAAACGAATTCGATGTTCTTTACCTCGAAAACCAGATCGTGGTCAACAGTAGCGCGCATAAAGCGGCTGACGATGTTGCTGTAGTAGATGGGCGAGATGCCCGAAGTTCGGATAGACGAGCCTTGCGAGAGAATGTTCACACGCCCAGAGCTGACGGGCTGCCCGTTAATGAAGAGTGTTTCAGTACCAAAATATCGGAACACATAGAGTCCAACGCTTTGGACATTAAGTACCCGAATCTCACCATGGAGTAATTCTGCATAAATATGATGCGACCGTTCAAGTTTTAACTCTGGCTGATTACTGATAACCAGAATGTTCTCCGAATCATGCTCATCATACTGCTTCGCCTTTACGAAATGCAGGCAGCGAAGAAATTCCTGCTCATCAATATTGAAACTGTCGGAAACCGTGTTCACAAAATCCAGTTCCTGCCCGTCAATAGAGCCATCGGAATTGACGAACTCCAGCAGACGGAACAGCACAATGATCTTCTGTTTCTGCGTCAGCTCGGCATTGATGGCCATGCAGATCTTGAGAATCTTGACCGAGGAACGCGAGATACGCTTCCGTTTCTTCTCGTCCTGTTCATCGGGACCACCGTGATACTCGCGGAAAAAATCATCGAAGGTTTCGAGATAACGCAGAACGAGTTCCTTGTTCAGCTGCTGCTCAAGGAACACCTTCACCACCTTTCTTCCGCGGTCAGAAAAGCTTTCGTCCTTGGCTACCAAGGCAAAAAGCTGCATAAGGGCACGGAGTATACGTTCGCTCATCGGCTACAAACAAAAAAGGTCTCCTTACAACGCAGTAAGGAGACCTCGGGTTACGCGAATCGCGTATTTCCTATTGCTTAAATCCAATGACCATGGTGGCGCAGCCAGATTTCACGTTCACGGTGTTCAGTTTCGCTTCAATGGTGCAATCGATGGTAGAACCGAATTCGAAATCCCAGTAAGGTGTGTTCTTATACTCGCTGCTGGCGAAAAGTTGGTTGTGTTCCTCATCATATATCTCAAAGATGAGGTTGCCATCGGTAAAGCCGCTACAGCCTGCAATTCGGTAGGTGCTGCCACCGTAGAACGTGGCGCGGAATTCGGCCACCTGATCTCCGTTCAACAGCGCTCTGTACGACTGCCCGTCAGAGATGTAATCGGCTGTCACATTTTCCGAACAGATCTTTGCAATGGAATCGCATTGTGCCGAGGCACTTCCCACATAGGCCAACCCCATAACGAAGGTTGCCATCAGTATTCTCAAGGTCTTAGTTCTCATTGTTGGCCTACTATTTTGTTTCTGATCATTTTAACTCGTTCCGCAATTGCCTCCAAATGTTCAGGAGTAATCACAACAGTTGTCTTACTGTTGATCTTCGTGGTCTTGTTGGCAATATCAACTTCAGACTTCTCGTACGAGTACTGAATATCGATGGCATCGAAATCGTACGCCAGCTCGATCAGGTCATCCACCAACACATCATACTCTGGTTGATTGTAGTACGGAGTGAGCATCTTCACGATATTGTTGAGCGTGTACTTCTGCTCACCGATACGGTTGATGACATCCTGATTCTTGTCCTTCACCGCGATCTGAGTAGAAAAATACAGCGTCTCCACCCATCCTCCAGCAAGAACAAGCGCCCCGACATTCAATCGGTCGTTGTCTTTCAAGAAAGCATCTGCATTTCTGTAAGCAACAGCAACAAGATTCAGCATGGAATCACGCTTTCCGAAATTGCTTTCAAAACGCTTGATGGTCTGCTCATCAAATGCGCCTGTAATTCCCAGTTCATCCGAAAGTTTGTTGATCACTCCCAGATATTTCAGGGCATCCTGACTTTGATCGTAAATGGTCACGTAGCCCACATCAGCACCATAGACCCCGAGATTGACCGCCTTCTGGAAATTGGTGGCGTAAGTGGTCACTTTCTTGGAATCGTTCAGATAACCTTTGCTGTAATCAGCACCTGATTTCTCAATAAGCAAAGCAGTCTGAATCGGAGACGGAATACTGAACATGTTTCCACCGATGGACATCAGTTTGGTAGCGGAGCTGTCCACTTCGGAAACACCTTCTCCTCCCCCATCGTCTTTTTTCACGTCCGAAACACAGCCTACAAGGAACATGGCCGCGCATGCCACCGCCCCGCTGTATCCGATCCACTTTTTAAAATAGTTGCTTTTAGTCATGACCTCTTTCTGGTTAATGTGGTTCGCAAGTAACAAAAATTAGCACGAAACGACAACGGGCCTAACGCTCCGCAACCCCTTGATTCTACAAGAGTTATCGATAAACGACCAAGCGGTTTGAGGTAGGATTCCCATTGTCTTTGATGCCCTGATACTTAAAAAGCAGGACGATGGTTACAAAAATCCGATCACTCTTAAACCTTTATTGCAATGGTAATATAGAAGGTGCGACCCGATGACGGAATGATGCCTGGTCCGGGATATCCGACCGCTCTTCTTGTGAAGTACCAGTTGTTGGTCAGGTTCTCAATACCAGCGTTGAATGTGAGCTTCCAATACTTGTAAGCAAAGTTCAGATCCATCACATAATAAGATGGTACAAGGCCATTGACAGAATTGCCTGTACTGATGGAATTGGTGGCATCGGTAAACTGCTTATCGGTGTACGAGAACAGATACGACATGCGAAAATCCTTATAGCCGAAATCCAATCCAGTTCGGATGAGCAATGCAGGTGTCAGTTCCACGCGCTTGTTTCGGAAGGCACTTTCTTCGGATGCGATGTACTTGGCGCTGAGCCAGGTGATGTTGGAGAAGACATCCAGTTTCCAATCTGAGTTTGGACGGAATGTTTGAATGGTGCTCCACCGCAGGTAGCTTTCCACGCCCACGCTCCGTGCATTGGCCACGTTGGTGCGCAGCCTGTAAACGCTGTAAAGCAGCGGATCCACCTGTTGCACATACCCGATGCGGTCGTTGTACATCATCATAAATCCTGTCACTTCATATTGAAATGCGTTCCGAATACGCCCTCTGATCCCAAGGTCGGCATTGTAGCCTGTCTCGTCCTTCATGTTCGGATCGGTCTTGTAACTGGGATTGGCAACCCACAGGTCATTGAAGTTGATGGATTTGTAATTCTGTGAGAAATTGGCGTAGAGTTCGATTCCTTTCAGCGGCTTGTAACTCACCCCGATACCGAAAAGCGGAAACCAACGCTTCCGTCTCGATTCGCCCGTTTTCAAGCTGTCCAAGATCACATTGTCTGCCTGATCGCGATAAACCGTATGCGAAGAACCGACCGTTTTCGTATCAATGTACTCAATTCGAACGCCTGGCGTGATGCTCAGATTCTTGCGAAGGTTGAACACATTCTCAGCAAACCACGCCACATTCCCACTGGGATGACTGGATGCTGACTGATTCGCCACCACATCCACATACTCGAAAACGGGTCCGTAGGTGGAATCTGCTGCTCCTTGTCTGCTCTTGGTGAATCCTTTGTAAACCCGTACGCCTGTCAGAAATGTCTGCGGTTGATTTTTGATGTGATAACGCTGTAGAAATCGAAACTCTCCACCCACATTATTGAAATCGCCATGGATAAGATTCCGATACTTATCAATGTCGGACACTCCAGGATTATTGATGGGATCACTCACATTCGGTGGGCTCAGGAATCCCAGCGCTTCGCGGATGGCCATCAATCCGAACAGGCGCACATCCACTTTTGTGGCCGAAGAGAACTCATGTCGAATGGAAAGTGCCATCACATTCCATTTTACGCGAAACCAGTTTCTATCGCGGTAGGAAGCTCGCGGATCCTGTGCGAACTGTGCATCTGTGAGCCCTCCTGCCTGACGCGCCAAATACCACATACGCGTGTATTCGGCTTTTATGGTAGTTCCTTTTTTCGAAGTGTACTTCAGCGCAGCGTAAGCGTTGTAACTGTCAAATTCAGAATTGCAACGCCAACATTTGCCCAAGCGGTATTGGAATGACGTGTAATAATTGAATCGTCCAATGGTTCCTCCCAAAGACGTGTACGTATTGTAAAAGCCATACGAACCGACCGACTGAACCGCCTCAGCTTGAATCTTGGCACTGTCGGGGCCTTCTTTCATCACAAAATTGAGCATCCCACCGAACTGCGGGCCATATTGCAGCGAGGCCGCACCGCGCACCACTTCGATCTTTTTCACCGCAAGCATCGGTGGCGAGTAGTAACTTTCAGGATAGCCAAGCGCATCTGCAGCAATATCATAACCATTCTGGCGCGTATTGAAGTTCTCGGTTCGACTCGGACTCAAGCCTCTACCTCCTACTCCGATCTGTATACCGCCACAGTCCGATTCCCAAATGTTGAGCCCCGTAACCTGCGAAAAAACCTGCCGCGCACGGTTCGATGCCAAATTGGCCGTGACCTTATCCAACTGAATAACCTCGGTCTTTCTTCCCGCATAAATGGCCATTCCATCTACTGCACGTAGCGTGGTCATCACACCATTGTCTTCACGCTTATCCGTTACCGTAACCGTGTTCAGGTCCTTTGAAAGTGGCTTCAGGATCACATCCAGAATGTGTGTCCCGTTCTTGGGGTCGATCGTTCTTTCCTCCTTTTTGTATCCCTGCTGGAAATAGGTGATCTTCTTTAGCCCAGGCGTAAGGCCGTCCAGTCTATAGCGCCCTTTTTCATCCGTAGAGAAATTGTCTGGCACGCCTTCCACATGCACAACCACTCCAAAAAGCGGTTCTTCCGCCTCATCGCGCACCACACCTTTGATGGTGATCTGCGCAAATGCACTCGGAATGCAGAAAAGAAGGAACAGCCAAAAAATGGCAGTACGAGGAAATGACATCAAATTCCGCTTTCGCTAATCACCGTCATTATCCTGGTAATTGATCTGTACGCCCAAGGCGGTGGTAAGATCATACTTGATCTTCGGTACCATCTGCTGCAACTGTGTGTGAGCATTATCAACCACCTGTTGGTTACTGACCAAGGTTTCCGACATCGGGTCGGGAATGGCGTCAATGGCCGAGATGATGTTACTGAACTGAGTGAGAATTTCAGGGTTCAAGGCTTCACCTGTGGTTGTACTCTTGGCCTCCAAGCAGTCCATGTAGTCGTCCAGACCAAGGCCATCTGCTTGGTCTGCCCCAATTCCAGCGTAGAGTTTCTGGAACGCTTCGGCCTGCCGCTTTGCCAATTGGGCAGAACCACCAGCGTAGTACGCTTCCACCTGTTCGGGCAAGACAATTCCGCCATTGAACTTTCCAAGCGGAATTTTGAACTTGAAATTCTTCAATGTCTCAAAATCGTGGTTCAGATCGTTTACCACCAATGAAATGGAAGAACCCGTTGCCGTTCCCGTGTTATTGATGAATGTCTGTCGGTAATTTGCTCCCGAAGCATCCCAAGCAGTAATTATGGATGATGCGGTCGAACTCAGTTCTGATGTCAATCCCACCAGATAATCAAGTCTGTTCTGAGCATTTGCATCTGTCGTGAACAACGCAAGAATATCAGAATCTGAAGATCCCTCCGGGCCGAACAACAGGTAATCCAATGCCGGAAAGCCCACATTTGCGTTCGGACTGGCACTTACTTCTGCCCCATTCTGAACGTTGGTTTCAATCTGCGAAGCATTGGTCGGGAATGTATTGAACCGCTGACTGAAAGGCACACCGGAGATCAGTCCAGGCCCGAAAGCAAACATGCTGCATTCCTGATATTGACCATAAGCAGCACCGAAATAGATCCTGACCTCATTCAGCAATCCAGATGTAGGCGTTGCTGCAAACTGCTGCGCCTGTGAATGAAGCAACGTTAAGCTCACATCAAGATCGGAAAAACGTGGAATGATAATGTTGTCGGCATAATTGGTCAGCATGCCGGTCTCATCAAAATCGCAATTGCTCAGATTTGGCGATGTGTCGCAACTGGCAAAAAACAATACTCCAGAAATTGCAAGCAATAGTTTCTTCATCGATTATTGGATTTCACCGCTTGGAAAAGCCATTCTAATATGCTCAATGGCCGTCTCTATCTGCTGATCGGTAAGGTTGTAAAGATTCGTATTCGGTCCGACAATGGCCAACGCGTCTTCAATATGCGAATAAGTGTAATTCGGTGGATATTTAGAATTGCCTCCAGCAAAATGATATTTGAGCGCCAGCAAGAAACCGATCCCTTCACTCATCTCATGATGACGTTTGTAGTTCGGTGTACCTGAAGTTGACAACCCCTCGCTCAAGTAATCTACAGCACTTGCTGCGGCAATAATGGCCCATTTATCCTGAATCTTCTGAATGGCCTGATCCCGTATTTCATAATCTCGTGCAGTAATGGCAGCACGGGCTGTTCGGAAAGCATCGGCAACTTCATCATTCATTCCAGAATATAGCCCACCATTGGTCTTGTTGCAGTACTCACCCCAAAATCGTGCGTCATCAACGGTAGCTAAGTCCGGGAAATCTGTGGGCACTCCAAAATAACCGAATGCCTCGTCAAAATAGTGTTCCATTTGTGTGTAATTCTCACCATTTTCCACATCTTCATTACCGACCACTCCCATTCCATCCGCAGAAAGATATACTTCCATTGCCTGATAATAGAATACGGCTCCCATCAGTCCTTTGATAATGACCTGTCTGAGCTCTATTCCATTGGCATTTACGCGGTAACCGATGGTCGAATCTGCACTTCCATCCACCAATACTCCGGCCGTTCCGCTGTATGCCGTTCCGCTTGCTTGACTTGCAATTGCAAGTTCATCCATAAAAGACTCAAACATGGCCACGTCATTCTGAAAACACTTGGACCTTAGGTCTTTAGCAAACGTTTGCCCCGTGAACGCGTCATTCTGATTGGCAAACATGTCTTTCAATTTGTTCGCATCCAGTGGAGCTGAGCCGACCGCATTCGCAGACTTCATATACGTACCCATCAGTTCCAGCATATCGAGTCTTTCGGTCTGACCTGAATAGTCTACCGTTGAGCTACCATTGCGGGTAAAGTTGTAGATAGACGGAACGTCAAGGTCCGAACCATTATCTGAGTTGCAAGAGTTCAGAATAAAAGATGAAATAGAAATACTTATTACGAATAGGATGCGGTTGGATAGTCTGGGCATGATGGAAGTTTTTATTTAGATTGATTTTAAATAACGGCACAAATCTATACCTGACCTTTCCTGAGAGCAATACCATATTGAGGGTATAAAAAAAGGCCCCGAAATTCGGAGCCTTTCTTCTATTCTGAGAAACTCAGAATTATCTTACGTTCATCTTCTTAGTGATGGTCTTACCGTTGTTAGAAACAGTATAGATGTAAAGACCAGAAGCCATTTGATCTGTTCTCAGCTTGTAGTCGTTAACTCCTTTCTTAGAAAGAACGTTATCCTTGTGAACCAATGCTCCCAACATGTTGTAAACGCGAATTTCAACGTTGCTTGGAGTTGGAGTTGTGAAAGAGATCATTGCGTGATCTGTTGCTGGGTTAGGATATGATTGAGCTACGTCAAATACATTTCCATTCAACAATTCTGACACCCCAGTTGGACCATAAACACGAAGTACATAGTTGTCTACTGGTAGCGGATCGGCAAGTGATGTCTCAGACAACCAAGTACCATTGGCCAAAAGGAAACCGCTTACATCAGGATTTGTAGCTGCAACACGTGCATCAACCAAAACTACAACCGGATAATCAGTGTAACCAACGACAGGAGCTGCAGCAGTAACCGAAGCGGCATCAGCCGTAATTTGAAAACACCCTTGTACCGGAGAGAGTGTAGTGGCATTGTTCGGAGTTCCGTAATTGTTCCACCACGTTGAGTCAGAAGGGTCGTTAAAATCAGTTCGTGGATCGGCTGTCTCGTACGTATCGCCTCCACCCGTAAAGTTGAACCCTGCAGGAGCCCCATTGATCTGATAGATCTTGAATGCATCAATGTAAGCAGTTACTGTAAAACCACCAGCGGTAACGAGGGTATCGCTGATCGTCTTCATGCTGATTGTTGCATCGTACGCCATGTTAATGGTAGCGTAATTGTTGGCCAGAAATGTTGTGCTGTCTGGGAAGAAATTACCGGAAGCACCAGCGTACTGAGAATCAAAAGAACACTGAGCGCTGGCCGTGCCAGTTGCCAATGCTCCCATAACTAAAAATAATAGAGCTTTTTTCATGATTGTTTTTAAGGTGATTATTTGAGATTAAGTTTTACAAAATTAAGATTCTTCTGAACCAAGACCCTTTTCGATGGATTCCAATGCAAGAAAATCCACAGCCTCTTCGAAGGTCGGTGTGATATTCAGGATGGTATCCAATTGTGAAATAGAGATCAATTTAGAAACCGAGCGCTGAAGACCACACAGTACGAATGTTCCGCCAGAGTTCTTGCAAAGACGGTTGGCCACCAAGATGGCGCTCAAACCAGAACTGTCACAATAGCGTGTTTCAGTAAGGTCGATAATGATGTTACTGAACTCATCTGCATTCAGAACAACCAACTCCGATTTAAGCGATGGCGAAATCTGACTGTCCAGTTTTTCAGCCTTCACCTTAACAACTGCGTAATTGTCCTTCTTATCTATTTCGAAATTCATTTAGCCTTGGCTTTGTTGCGAAATTACCAAAAATTCGATGGCGAAAGGTAATACCAAATTCAATTCCCTACGCAAAACTCCTACTCTATTTTTCCTGCAAGAAGATAAAGAACCGCCATCCTGACGGCCACACCATTCTCAACCTGATCTAAAATGATGGCCTGATCGCTGTCTGCCACATCGGATGTCACCTCCACGCCTCTGTTAATTGGCCCAGGATGCATGATCGTTATCTCTTTGTCGAGTTTATCCAAAATCTGTTTGTTCAGACCATACTGAAGCGTGTATTCTCGCAACGATGGGAAATACTTCACGTCCAACCGCTCCATCTGAATACGGAGCATATTTGCCACATCGCACCATTCGAGTGCTTTAATAAGATTTGGTTCGTACTTCACGCCAAGCGATTCGATGTACTTCGGAATAAGTGTTGCCGGACCACAGACCTTTACTTCTGCCCCCAGTTTTTGCAGCGCGAAAATGTTCGAAAGCGCCACCCTTGAATGCAGAATATCACCTACAATCACCACTTTCTTTCCAACCACTTCACCGTAGCGTTCACGAATGGAAAATGCATCCAACAGTCCTTGCGTGGGGTGTTCGTGCGTGCCATCACCGGCATTGACAATCACTGCATCTATGTTCTTCGAGAGAAACTGTCCTGCCCCAGGCAATGGATGTCGCATAACGACCATGTCCACTTTCATGGCCAAGATGTTGTTCACCGTATCAAGCAGCGTTTCTCCTTTCTTTACGGATGAACCTGATGCAGAAAAATTGATAACATCAGCCGAAAGGCGCTTTTCGGCCAATTCGAACGAGAGTTTGGTTCTGGTGGAATTCTCGAAGAAGAGGTTGGCAATGGTAATGTCGCGTAGCGAAGGAACCTTCTTTATAGGTCGGTTGATGACCTCTTTGAATTCATCAGCCGTCTGAAATATCAGTTCAATATCCTCTTTGGTGATGTACTTGATGCCAAGAAGATGCTTTACCGATAATCCGTTCATTCTGTTTCTGGTGAATAGAGTTTTACTGTATCATTTCCGCCTCCTTCGGTGAGTGCGACCTCCACTCTTTCAGAGACGATCGTATCAATTCGAGCGCCCACATAGTTCGGCTCAATAGGAAGTTGACGGCTGAATCTTCGATCCACCAACACCACCAACTCAATGACCGATGGCCTGCCGAACGCCATCAGCGCATCCATTCCTGCGCGGATCGTTCTGCCTGTAAAAAGGACATCATCGATCATGATGACCTTTTTGCCTTCCACCAGAAAATCCATTTTGGTTTTGGATGGAATGAGCGGAATGTCGCGTCTGCGATGGTCGTCTCTATTGAACGTGATGTCCAGCGAACCGATCTGAATCGATCTTCCGACCATTTTTTCCAGCAGTCTGTGAATGCGCTGCGCCACGAATACACCTCGCGGTTGCAGACCGACCAAAACTGTGTTTGAAAAATCGTTGTGATTTTCAATGAGCTGATAGCAGATTCTTTCAATGGAAAGATTGAGCTGCTTACTGTCAAGGATTATTCGCGACCCGATGCTCATTTAACGGTGGCAAAGATAGTTGCCTAATGGGTAAAAAAAAGCCCCCGAAATTCGGGGGCTTTCTCAATTTTTCAGAATTACTTCTTTTTCTTCTCAGATTCTTCCATCTGAGATTTCAGATCCGCAAGTGCATCAAGATCACCAAGTGTGGTCTTTTCTTGACTTTGCTGAACTTTCTTCACGCCACGGCTGGTTGAAGATTTTGTCTTCTCTTTCTCATCCGCCTGAGCAGCATAAGCTTCATCAGAATGAACTTTTGCGTGAGAGACAAGAATTCTTCTACTGTCCTTGTTGAACTCGATCACTTTGAAATCTGCGGTCTCGTCATTTTTCAGATCGGAACCATCTTCTTTCTTCATGTGACGCTTAGGGCAGAAACCTTCCACTCCGTAAGGAAGTGCAACAGTTGCGCCTTTGTCGTTCGAACCGGTAACAGTTCCCTGATGTACGCTATCGATGGTGAATACCGTTTCGAATACGTCCCAAGGATTCTCTTCCAGTTGTTTGTGACCCAAGCTCAGTCTTCTGTTCTCGGCATCGATCTCCAACACTTTTACTTCAAGGTCGGCATCAATGCTGGTGAACTCCGATGGATGCTTGATCTTCTTGTTCCAAGAAAGGTCTGAGATGTGAACAAGTCCATCAACTCCTTCTTCCAGCTCAACGAAGATTCCGAAGTTGGTGAAGCTGCGAACCTTGGCTGTATGCTGCGATCCAACTGGATATTTGGTCATGATGTCTGCCCATGGGTCTGGCATCAACTGCTTCATACCCAACGACATCTTTCTGTCCTCCTTATCCAAGGTAAGCACTACACATTCTACCTCGTCTCCAACTTTCAAGAAGTCAGAAGCGCTTCTCAAGTGCTGTGACCAGCTCATTTCAGAAACGTGAAGCAGTCCTTCAACTCCTGGAGCGACCTCAACGAACGCACCGTAATCGGCAACTACAACCACTTTTCCTTTCACCTTGTCTCCAACGTTCACCTCTTGTGTCATTGCATCCCAAGGATGTTGGCTCAATTGCTTCAGACCAAGTGCAATTCGCTTCTTGTCATCATCGAAGTCAAGGATAACCACGTTGATCTTCTGATCCAACTCAACGATCTCTTCTGGATGGTTGATACGTCCCCAAGAAAGATCTGTGATGTGGATAAGTCCGTCAACACCTCCAAGATCCACGAATACACCATAAGAAGTGATGTTCTTAACGGTTCCTTCAAGGATCTGTCCTTTCTCCAATTTACCGATGATCTCTTTCTTCTGAGACTCAAGCTCTTCTTGGATAAGCGCCTTGTGCGAAACGACCACGTTCTTGTACTCGTTATTGATCTTAACGACCTTGAACTCCATTGTTTTACCAACGTAGATATCGTAGTCGCGGATAGGCTTCACATCGATCTGAGAACCAGGAAGGAACGCCTCAATTCCGAATACATCGGCAATAAGACCACCTTTTGTTCTGCACTTGATAAGACCGCGGATAACCTCATCTTTCTCAAGAGCTTCGTTAACACGCTCCCAAGAACGAAGCGCGCGCGCCTTCTTGTGAGAAAGCACCAACTGGCCTTCTTTATCTTCTACTTTTTCAATATACACCTCAATGGTGTCGCCAACTTCAAATTCAGGATTGTAGCGTGTTTCGCTCACTGGAACCGCTCCTTCTGATTTACCACCGATGGTAACGATGAAGTCCTTCTTCGTCTTATCGATGATCTTTCCGTCAACAACATCATGCGAGTTGAAAGAAGTGATGGTTGAGTCGTACATCTCCTCCAACGCCTTTCTTTCCTTCTCAGCGTAAACCACATCTTTTTTGCCGATGGCACTCCAATCGAAATCGGCTGGACGCTCCATTGGTTTGCGTGGTTCTGCTTTCTTTTCTGCTTTTACCTCAGCAACTTCTTCTTTGGCCTCAACTGCTGGCGCAGCTTCTTCAGTAGCAGGAGCTTCTACGGCTGCTGCTTCGTCTTCGGACTTCTTGGTTGCTTTTTTCGCAGCTGGCTTCTCAGACTTATCGGCTGCTTTTTTGGTGGTTTTCTTGGCTTTTGGCTTTTCAGCTACTTCGCCTTCTACAGCAACTTTTTTCTCTTCAGTTGCCTCTTTTTTTGATTCTGCCATTAGATGGGCAAGATTTGTATCTCAGCGTTCCCGATAATGCCGAGAGATTGTTTTTCTAAAGCTCTTGTTCGGGGAGAGCCTCCCAGTTTTGGGCGCGCAAAGATAGTGTTTCCTTTTCAAGGATAAAACGGCAAAACGAAAAAGGAAAATGTGACCGCATGTAAAAGCAACAGATTCTCAGTTGAACACAGATTTCATAATCAACCGATCTGAGCAATCTGTGAAAATCCGTGTATCTGTGGCTAAAAGATGTTCACGTTCGTTTTTCATTTCATCCTTTTCTCATTATTCACCATTGCTACAGGCAATGAGTAACTTCGCTGCCGCAGATGAAAAAATTCGACATACCTGAGTTTTACCGAAGTCCCATAATTGGGCCACTGAAGGAAATGCGCAAGAACAAGGACCCGCGCAAGCAGGACTTCACTCCTACCGTTTTGGATTTCGGCCCTGTGCAATTCTACATCGCGCGGCATTTCGGTTTCTGTTATGGTGTGGAAAATGCCATTGAGATCTCCTATCGCGCGCTGAGCGAAAACCCAGGCAAACGTATCTTTCTTCTAAGTCAAATGATCCACAACCCTGCGGTGAATGACGACCTGCAAGGTCACGGCATCCAGTTCATTATGGATACTTATGGGAATCAACTCATTCCCTGGGATGAGATTTCTTCCGATGATATTGTCATTACGCCCGCTTTTGGCACCACGGTGGAAATTGAAAATCTACTGAAAGAGAAAAACATCCAGCCCGAACTGTACAATACGACCTGTCCGTTTGTGGAGAAAGTTTGGAAACGTTCGGCCAAACTGGGCGAGGATGATTTCACCGTGATCATTCACGGAAAGCAGAAGCACGAGGAAACCCGCGCTACCTTCTCACACAGTTATCAGAATGCGCCTTCGTTGGTTATTAAGGATATGAACGAGGCGCAGACCCTTGGCGAGATCATTCTTGGGAAACGAGGTTTGGATGAGTTCGAAAGCCTTTTCCGTGAACGTGCTTCCGCAGATTTTGACCCGAAAACCGATTTCGACCGCATTGGTGTGGTGAACCAAACGACCATGTTGGCCACCGAAACACAGGCCATTGCAGACCACCTTAAAAATGTGATGGTGGAGAAATTCGGTGAAGTGGAATACAAGGAGCATTTCGCAGACACGCGTGACACGCTCTGCTACGCCACCAACGACAACCAGTCATCCACGCTTGGACTGATGGAAACCGATGCCGACCTGGCCATCGTTGTGGGCGGTTACAACAGTTCCAACACATCGCATTTGGTTGAACTGCTTGAAGAGAAATTCCCAACCTATTATATCAGTTCAGAAAACGATATTAAGGAAGACTTCAGCGTGGAGCATTTCAATTTCCACGAAGGAACAATAGAACACACCGAAAACTTCCTACCCAAAACCAACCGACCGCTGAAAATTGCTCTGACCAGCGGTGCAAGTTGCCCCGATGCGGTTGTTGACCGCGTACTTCAGAAGGTGCTTTCCTTCTTTATGGACAGTAAGGAAATTGGGAAGGTGATGGATGAATTGAAGACGGTTTAGCTTAACCGCAAAGACGCAGAGATTTCGCGAAGAACGCAAAGTCGTCAACTTTTTGAAAGTTGACGACTTTAGATTTGTACGTATTTTTGTACAAAATCACGTACTCATGTTGACCACGAACATTTCCGACTTCCGAAAGGACATTAAGAATTACCTAAACAAGGTGACGAAGGATTTTGAGACGCTGATCATCAATCGCGGAAAAGATGCGGGTGTGGTTGTGATCTCATTGGAAGAATACAATTCGTTGCAGGCCACACAGCACGAACTTTCTTCTAAGAAAAACGAAGAACGGCTCGATAGCGCCATCAGCAAATTCCAAAAGGGTGAAGGCTTCTCCAAAGACCTGATAGAAGAATGAAACTCTGTTTCGTGGATGAGTCTTGGGAGGATTATCTGTACTGGCAACAGACGGATAAGAAGATGCTCAAACGCATTAACGCGCTTATCAAAGATATTTCCAGATCACCTTACGATGGCATCGGTAAACCTGAACCGCTCAAACACAAATACCGTGGTTATTGGTCTCGGAGGATTGACGGTGAACACCGCATCATTTACCGTGTGGTGGATGATGAAATCTGGATTGTGAAATGTCGGTTTCATTATGATTGACCGCGCGCTACAGAAGGTGCTTTCTTACTTCAATGAAAGTCGTGAGATTGAGGTTGTGATTGGGGAGTTGGAAATCGTGTAGGTATTGAATACAAATACGGTGCCTGAACATAAGTTACGGAGGGCTCATATATTGCACCAAAAGTTTCACAAAGTCAATACCACTTTCATTTTTTTTCGCTAAATGTTCACGGTACATTTACATCAGAAACAAAAAAGCACTCTAGTGAGTGCCTTTTGTTGATAGTGCCTCCCAGGGCAAAAACCAGAGAGGATGAAATAGAGCCTTACCTTTTGAAGGTTGCCTCATAAGCAATACTTAGAGAGGTTCTCGACTGGTTGGAAAGGGATGTTACCGCATCCCTTTCTTCATTTCATCCGATGGCTAAAGTAGTTCTACACATCGATTTACCAAAGAACTAATTGAAGTTTTTAAAAGTGTAAGAGATGCTGTAAAACGTCCCAATAAAGTTACTGATAAAGATGCCTGTGAGTAAGGTTATTCACGACACTATATATTAAATCATTGGTTTTCAGTTTAGTTTTTTCAACCAACCACCTTCTGATTCACCCACCCCAAAGCCATTTCCAATTGCTGGTCTGGCGTTAGAACAGAATTATCAAGTACCACGGCATCTTCTGCTTGAATAAGCGGGTTTTCCTTGCGGGAAGTGTCTTCCTGATCGCGTGAAACGAGGTTATGACGCACCTCTTCCAATGAGACGTCTTTGCCTTTGGCTTTCAGTTCATCGAATCTGCGCTGGGCGCGAACTTCGGGCGAAGCCGTCATAAAGATCTTCAATTCAGCATGCGGGAATACGGCTGTCCCAATATCGCGGCCATCCATTACCACTCCTCCGCGCTTGCCCAATTCCTGCTGCATGGAACGCAGCTTGGCGCGCACTTCCTTAATCACGCTCACGTGGCTCACCACTTCCGAAACACGCATGGTGCGTATCTCCTCTTCCACGTTCTTCCCGTTCAGGAAGGTAGTGACCGCCTGTGTTTCGGGATTGTACTGCAGATCAACTTCAATATTATCAAGTTGCGCGATCAAACCTTGTACTTCAACATGCTCCTTGCTTGCCAACCCGTTTTCAATGGCGAAAAGTGTAATGGCGCGGTACATGGCACCACTATCTACATAGGTGTAATTGAGCTTGGATGCGAGTTGCTTGGCAAGGGTGCTCTTGCCGCATGACGAGTAACCATCTATCGCGATGGTTATTCTACCCTTCACTTTTCTCCTTTTTCGGTTTGTCCTTCTTCACCCTTTTCGGCATCGGAATGTGCTTGCCCAAATTGGTGGAAATGGAGATCTGGTTGGTTCCTCCCGCCAAATGGTAGGTGGCGCGGCTGTACGAAATGGTAAACCGATTGACCTTAATGCCGATCCCCCACGAGAAACCGACCGTTCCCGGTTTGCTGGAAACTTTGAACTCCTGTCGCCTTCCGTAATTGTAGCCTGCACGCAGGAAGATCCTTCTTGCAATGGTCAATTCCGTACTAAAAATGAAATGCCGCATAATGGCATCACCCACGTTCTTTTTCTGCACGATGGCCTCCCCTGTCAAGGGATCCACCGCTGGTGGCGAATTGGTCGGGTCATGGTACGAAAGGTCTGGTTTCTGTAAATCGACAACGGTCATGGAAAGTCGTAGCGGAATGTATTTCAGTTTGTGGCTGATACCCAGATCGAGACTGAGCGGAAGTGGCTCGTACTGACCTGAAACGTAAGGTTTGATCTGCGAACCCAGGTTGCGCGCCACCAAACTCACCGTCCAGTTTTTCGGGTGATGGAACGTGGCCGCCAGATCGGCCGCCATGCCGAAACTGTTGTAATCCGCCAATTGCGAATAGATCAATTTGACGTGCGCCCCAGCTGAGAAGAACTTACCGAAACCGCGCGCGTAGGTGGCGTGCATCATCGTCTCATTGGCCGAGAAACTCCCTTGCACCGTTCCGTTCACATCTGCCCGCGTGAAATCGCCATAGTTGGCGTACATCACGCCAAAGGCCATATTGCCGATCTTATCGAAGGTGCGTGCGTAACCGAGATAACCGTAGTTGATGCCCGCGTAGTAATTGGTAAAATCCGTAGCGAGATAGTTGTTCATGGAGCTGTCCAGAATGGACGGGTTCATGTACAGCATGTCAAGGTCTCCGTCCTTGATGGCGATCTGCTTACCGCCCATGGCCGCATTACGGGCAGAAGCGGTCATGTTCAGAAAACTGTACGTGGCACTTCCGCCCAACTGGGCGAAAGACGGAAGAGACAATGAGATAATGAGACAGAGAGAAAGTATGGCTCGCATCAAAGGCAAATAAACGGATAATTCACGGCTGCGGTAACGGTCAGGGTTTGGACTTATTGCCCAATTCCTCACAACTGTGCGATTTTTACCGAATAACCGTACGAGAACTTCACATCGCTCGGTTGCTTTTCAAAAAGTCCGAAGACGGTGGAACCACTTCCGGTCATGGAAGCGTAATCGGCCCCCAAAGCATAAAGCTGTTCTTTCAGTTTTTCAATTGCCGGATGATTGGGAAAAATAGAAGCTTCGAAATCATTCTTCACACCATTCTTCCATTCCGAAACATCTTTCGAAAGCAGTTCTTTCAATGAGAATTCTGGCTCGGAAGGCGTGATTCCCGCGTATGCTTCCTTTGTTCCGATGTGAATATTGGGATTCACCAGTATGATCCAATATCCCGAAAGGTCAAGATCGAACGGTTCGAGCACTTCTCCCCTGCCCGTCACGTACGCAGGTTTGTTTCGGATGAAAAAAGGGCAATCACTCCCGACCTGCGAAACGATGGCTTCCAGTCTTTCTTCGGAAAGTCCCAGATCGAACATATCATTCAGCATCGCAGCCGCAAAGGCCGCATCGGCACTTCCACCGCCCAATCCGGCACCTATCGGCACGATCTTGTGCAAATGCATTTTCACCGAAAACAGGTCGAATTCGTCATGCATCAGTTGGTAAACCCGTTCGCACAGATTCGGCTTGCCATCGGATGGAATATCAATTCCGGAAGAGGTGAAGGTCACTCTTCCACTTCCTTTCGATTCCGGAACAATTTCCAGAATATCGTACCAAGGAATTGGATAGAAAACGCTTTCGATGTCGTGAAAACCATCAGAGCGTTTCCGAACCACATTCAACCCAAGGTTGATCTTCGCGTTGGGGTAACCGATCACGGGGCGAATGTATTGATTAGGTCATTACAGAATAGGAGAATCAGGCAATTCCGTTTGCAGATTTCGCATGGCTTTGAACTACCAACAGAAGTCGCCTATCTTCGCGGGCTAAACGTACAGCCATGGACTTTCTCGATTTTGAAAGTGACATTCAGGAGTTGGAAGAACAGCTGGAAAAGACCCGCGCCATTCAGGCAAAGGGAAAGACGGATGTTTCCAAGAGCATTGAAGAACTGGAGGCGAACATTGCCAAACGCACGCAGGATATCTACAGTCAACTGACGCCTTGGCAACGAGTACAGGTTTCGCGCCACCCAAAACGACCTTACACCCTTGCTTACATAAACGCGCTTACTGAAGGAACTTTTGTGGAGTTGCATGGCGACCGCAATGTGAAGGACGACAAGGCGATGGTGGGCGGTTTCGGTAGCATTGATGGAAAATCGGTGATGCTTATCGGTCAGCAGAAAGGCATCAATACCAAAATGCGCCAGTACCGCAATTTCGGCATGGCCAATCCTGAAGGGTATCGCAAAGCGTTGAGATTGATGAAGTTGGCGGAGAAGTTCAACAAGCCGATCATCACGTTCATTGACACTCCTGGAGCTTTCCCAGGAATTGAAGCGGAAGAGCGCGGACAGGCCGAAGCCATTGCCCGCAACATCATCGAAATGATGCAATTGCGTGTTCCGATCATCTGTGTGGTCATCGGTGAAGGAGCTTCGGGTGGTGCTATCGGAATTGGCGTTGGCGACAAGGTTTTCATGTTGGAGAACACGTGGTATTCGGTCATTTCGCCTGAGAGTTGTTCGACCATTCTATGGAGGACACGCGACCAGAAAGAACAGGCTGCGGCAGCATTGAAACTGACCGCGCCAGACCTGTTGGATCAAAAAATCATCGATGCCATCATTCCCGAACCGTTGGGAGGAGCGCACCGAGATTACGAAACGACCTTCGCAAACGTGAAAAAGGAGATCAAGAAACACCTCACGCGTTTGCACAACATGGATGCGGATGAACGCATCCAAAAACGAATTGACAAGTACAGCCAAATGGGCGTTTTCAATGAGTGATCTGCGATTGAAAATCGGACAGGCATTAAAAAAATCCTCCGCCTCGTTCCTCGGCACCTCCTTTTTAAGGAGGAATGAGCTCCTTCCCCCTTTGAAAGGGGGTGACCTGAAAGTGGAGCTTGTGGAACTTTCACGGTCGGGGGATTTATCATGGAAAGGATGAACGAATTAATTGAAAAATACCAGGCCGTAATCGGTCTTGAGGTACACGCCCAGTTGCTGACCCAAAGCAAGGCGTACAGCAGCGACAGCACCGAATTCGGTGGCATGCCCAACAGCAACGTAAGTGTGGTAACGCTCGGCCATCCGGGTACGCTGCCAATGGTGAACCGATCGGTGATCGATTACGCCATCAAGCTTGGTTTGGCCTGCGGTTGCGAGATTCGCGAACGGAACGAATATGCACGGAAGAACTACTTCTATGCTGACCTTCCGAAAGGCTACCAGATCACGCAGGACACCACGCCTATTTGCAATGGTGGCAAGATCACGATCAAACTGGAGAACGGTGAAACGAAGGACATCCGCATTCAGCGCATCCACATGGAGGAAGATGCTGGAAAAAGCATGCATGATGTAGATCCTTACGACACGTTGGTTGACCTTAACCGTGCAGGCGTTCCGCTTTTGGAGATCGTTTCCGAACCGGACATCCGCAGCGCGGAAGAGGCCTATGCTTATTTGGCCGAAGTGCGCAAACTGCTGCGTTACCTTGAGATATGCGATGGCAACATGGAAGAAGGCTCCATGCGTTGCGATGCCAACATTTCGGTAATGCTGAAGGGTGCTGAGAAGTTCGGAAACCGTGTGGAAGTGAAGAACATGAACTCGCTTCGGAATGTGCAGCGCGCCATCCGTTTTGAGATCAAACGACAGATAAAAGAGGTGGAAGCTGGTGGTGTTATCAGTCAGGATACGCGCAGTTTCGATGCTGCCAACGGAAGCACGTTCGTTATGCGAAGCAAGGAACAGGCGAACGACTATCGTTATTTCCCTGAGCCAGACCTACAACCGATCATCGTTAGCAAGGAATGGATCGATCAGGTTCACGCAACCATGCCAGCACTGCCGAATGAACTTCATGAGAAGTTTACAACGGAGTTCGGACTGAACGAATATGATGCGGGCGTGTTGACAGACAGCAAACCCGTTGCCTTATACTTCAACGAACTCACTTCGCACACCAAGAATTACAAGGCCGCTTCGAACTGGGTGACGGGCGACATCAAATCGTACGTGAACGAGTTTGCCATTCACATGGAAGATTTCCCGGTGAAACCGGAAACCATGGCCAAACTCATTGCCTTGATCGATGATGGAAAGGTGAGCCATTCGGCCGCTGCCCAGAAAATTTTCCCTGCGTTGTGCCAGAATGCCGGCAAAGAACCGTTGGACATTGCCAAAGAACTCGACCTTATCCAAGAGAGCGATTCAGGCCAGTTAGAAGAATGGGTGAATGCGGCTTTGGCGGCCTATCCTGATAAAGTGGAAGAATACCGCGGAGGAAAAAAAGGCGTGCTCGGCCTTTTCATGGGTGAAGTGATGAAACTGAGCAAGGGCAAGGCCGACCCGAAACTGGCAAACCAACTGGTTCGGCAAAAACTTGAGGGTTAGGTTGAGTTTACAAAGAGATAGCGTTTACAAAGTTGACAGGTTCGGTATGATCAGCAGCAAAGACGCAGAGGTTTTGCCAAGAACGCAAAGAACTCTCCGCTTTGGGGAGATGCCAAAGACAGAGAGTTCCTCTGTGTATCTCTGTCACTCAAATATTCTCGGTGCAATAAAACCGTAATTGTTCCTTTGTGAAATGAAAACGAATAAGATGAAAAATTGGATGATGGCGATTGCAGGAATGCTGTTTTTGGCTGCTTGCAATCAGAATGATGCGGTGGTGAAAGGCAACCTGACCAATGGCGAAGGAGAAATGGTGAAACTGGAACGTATGACCTCAACAGACGTGATTCCTGTCGATTCGGTCGAGGTCGGTTCGAACGGTGATTTCAAACTCAGCACGGGAGAAATCACGGAGCCTGCATTTTACCGTTTGAGTGTGAATCAGAACAACTTCGTCATCCTTCTGCTCGATAAGGGCGAAAAGGCCGAAGTGAGCGGTAACGCACTCGATTTCTACAAGAGTTATGACCTGTCCGGTTCCGATGGTTCGCTGAAACTGCGCGCGCTGGACAAACGCCTTCGCAGAGACTATGAGATGACGGACAGCCTGCGCAAAGTGTTCATGCAATATCAGGCGCAGGGACATCCACGGTTGGATTCCATCACGCAGTCTATTGATGAATTTTTCAAGGAAGCACAGACCAAAAAGACCGCTTTCGTTAAGGATTTCATCGAACAGAATCCGACCTCGCTGGTGTCGCTTTCCGCGGTGCAATCAGTACGGTTTGATGAGAACTCGGAACTGTTTGATAAAGTGGCTGAAAACCTGGGCAAGGCTTATCCGAACTCAGATTACGTGAAATCATTCCAAAAGCAACTGGTGGAACTGAAAGCGCGGCAGCAGGCACAGGCACGGACAGGCGTTGGTGCAGAAGCTCCCGAAATGGTACTCAAAACACCCGAAGGCGAGACCGTCAAACTTTCCGATTTCAGAGGGAAAGTGACCATGATCGATTTCTGGGCATCATGGTGCAAACCGTGCCGCATGGAAAACCCGAACGTGGTTCGCATTTACAACAAGTATAAGAGCAAAGGCTTCGAGATCTTCGGGGTTTCTTTGGACCAAGACCACGACAAGTGGGTAGAAGCCATCAAACAGGACGGCCTGACGTGGAAGCACGGCAGCGAACTGAAATACTGGCAATCGAGTTTCATCCCCGCGTACAGCCTTGAAGGCATTCCGATGACCTATCTGTTGGATGAGAACGGAATCATCATTGCCAAAGGATTGCGTGGTGATGAGTTGGAGCAGAAACTTGCTGAGATCTTCGGCTGATAAGAATTACTAATTCCGCTACGCGGTACGAATATGACGAATTGCGAATATGAATTTTGCAATTCTTTCAAATGATATCCTGCTTGTGTAAGCAACTTTTGAAAAGACATTTTTCAGCCACAGATGCACAGATTTTCACAGAGGATTTCACAGAATGAAATGAATATCTCTGTGCCACATCTGTGTTCCTCTGTGTTTCTCCCGAATGGTCGGGACAAGTTGTGGCCATTTCATGTTGATACGCATAAAGACGGATCAGCATATTCGCATATTCACATTCGATTCGTAATTCGTATCAGCCTTATATTATCTCTCATTTTTCCTACTGCTCTTTCAGCGCAGGATTACTGGCAGCAGGAGGTCAACTACGAGATACACGTTTCGTTGGATGATGAGCAGCATGAACTGCATGCTTCGGAGTCCATCGAATACGTGAACAACTCCCCCACTCCGCTCACGTTCATCTGGTTCCACATTTGGCCCAATGCGTACAAGGATGGCCACACGGCTCTTTCCAAACAGATGCGGCAGGATGGCGACTTATCGCTCTACTTCGCGCATTACCGCGACCGTGGCTGGATCGACAGTCTCGATTTCCAAGTGGATGGCGAGAAGGCGCGGTTTGAGGTCGACCAAACGAATGAAGATATTGGAAGGCTATTTCTGGACAAACCACTGCAACACGGAGAACGGATTACCATCACCACTCCGTTCCATGTCAAAATTCCGAAGGGGATCTTCTCCCGCCTCGGCCATTTGGGACAGGCATACCAGATCACGCAATGGTACCCGAAACCCGCAGTGTTCGATAAGGATGGTTGGCACCAGATGCCGTACCTCGGTCAAGGTGAGTTCTACTCGGAATATGGCACCTTCGATGTGCACATCACGCTGCCTGAGAATTACGTGGTGGGTGCCACGGGCGACCTTGTGAATGGAGAAAATGAACTTGCGTGGCTGGACGGAAAAGTGAAGGAAACCGAAGCCATCACCGAGTTCAATCAGCGTGATCTTTCGTTCCCAGCATCTTCCACCAACACCAAAACGGTGCATTATCATCAGGAGAAAGTGCACGACTTCGCGTGGTTTGCCGACAAGCGTTACCACGTGCTGAAAGGAGAGGTCGCTCTGCCCGGTTCAGGCCGAAAGGTGACCACATGGGCCATGTTCACCAACAACGAGGCCGACCTTTGGAAGAACTCCATCGAATACCTGAATGATGCCACCTACTATTATTCGCTGTGGGTGGGCGATTACGCGTACAATCACGTCACGGCTGTGGACGGTGTGCTTTCGGAAGGTGGCGGCATGGAATACCCGAACGTGACCATTATCGGTGAGAGTGGTAATGCCACTTCGCTGGAAGATGTGATCATGCACGAGATCGGTCACAACTGGTTCTATGGTATGCTGGGCAGCAACGAACGCGACCATCCGTGGATGGACGAAGGGCTCAACTCCTTCATTGAGACGCGATACATGCAGCGCAAGTATCCGAATCTGATGCTGAGAGATGTTTACGGTGGCCGCAAACTCATCGACTTTGGGATGAAACTGCTGGGCGTTTACAACATGAAGCATGACCAGATAGGCATGCAGGCGTACACGGTTTCGGCACGCAGTAACACGGATCAACCCATTGAATTGCCGTCCAACGATTACACCAGCATCAACTACGGCACCATCGTGTATATGAAAACGGCCATCGCGTTCAATTACCTGATGCAATATCTGGGCGAGGACCGCATCAATGACCTGATGCATACCTACTTCCAGCGGTGGCAGTTCAAACATCCGCAGCCTGCTGACTTTGAAGCCATTTCGCACGAAGTGCTGGGCGATTCGCTCACGTGGTTCTTCGATGATGTGATCCGCGATGAGAAGAAGATGGATTATTCCATCAGCCGCATCAAAAAGGAAGATGGCCGTCTGAAACTGAAGATCAACAACGTTGGCAGCATTGCGGGGCCGTTCCCCATTACCACCATGCGCGGGAAAGACACCCTCGCAACGCAATGGTTCAAGGGCATCGAAAAGTCGGGGTGGATAGAAGTGAACTGCGAGGATTGCGATGAGGTGATCTTGGATGCCGAGCAGGTCATTCCCGACATCAACCGCAAGAACAACCAAGCGCGGGTGAACGGCATCTTCCGCATGACCGAACCCCTGCAACCTCGCTTTGTGGCGTATTACGAGAATCCGAAACGCACCCAGTTCGCCTTGGCCCCCACCTTGGGCTGGAACACGTACGATGGCCTCATGCTCGGTTTTGCCGCGTACAACGACATCATGCCCAAGAACAAACTCTCGTACATGCTCATGCCCATGTGGGCATTCCGTTCCAAGACCATCACGGGTTCGGGACGCATTGCTTACACGTTCCATCAGCGGCAGCATTACCCGAATGTGACGCTCGCCATTTCGGGTCAACGCTTCAACGTGGGACGCATCTCGCCTTACTACAACCCTTCGGATGTGTACAGTCCGCAGCTGCCGCGCAACATTCTACGGCCCGAACTGAAATTCGATTTCCTGCCGCACCACAGGCGCAGCAACCGCACGCAGAGCATCCGCCTGCGCAATACCATGTACATCACCGAAAAGGGCAAGGTGATCCGCCACATTCCGCAGCTCACCTACCATTTCAAGCAGGCATTTGCCCCACACATCGGAGAACTGACGGCCGACCTGCAATGGCTGAACAACGAGGCCAAGTTCAGCATTGAGGCCATTTACCGCTTCAAATTCCGCAAGGGTTACGGGTTCCGTGCGCGGCTCTTCTTCGGCAAGTTCATCATGAAATCCTCCACGCCCGCGTTCAATTTCCGCATGAGCTCCTTCCGCGAATACCAGGATTACCTCTACGAAGGCACCTTCATCGGGCGAAAGCTGAACAACGGTTTCCTCGACCAGCAGATGATGGAGGCCGATGGCGGATTCAAAAGTCAGTTCAAGGTGGGGCAGACAAATGATTGGATCATTGCGCTCAACCTCAGTTCCACCATCTACCGAAAGGTGCCAATTGAACTTTTTGCAAGCGTGGGAACCTACGCCAACGCCAGTTCGGCATTCCCCGGTTCGCAATTGTTCCTGGCCGAGTTCGGGGCAAGCGTCATCATCGTCCGCGATGTGCTGGAGGTCCATTTCCCGTTCCTCTACTCGCGGGATGTTCGGAATGACGTGAACTTGAACACATCCAATTACGGACAGCAGATTCGTTTTACATTTAACCTCAATGAACTGAAACCGCAGCAGCGTCTGCAACAATTGCTCAATTGAGGTTACGAATTGCGAATCACCACGAATATGACGAATGCCATTCTCTGTGCATCTCCCCTTCTCAAAGTCCCTCTCTGTAATAACCCCTTTGTGAAACTTTGCACCTCATTGCGTTCTTTGTGAAATAATCCGATCCGTGGCCGAAAGAACCAAGATCTACTTCGCATCCGATTTCCACTTGGGCGTACCCACCAAGGAAAAGAGCCGCGAGCGCGAGAAACTGCTGGTGGATTGGCTGGATCGCATCTCGGCCGATGCCAAAGAGGTGTACCTCTTGGGCGACCTCTTCGATTTCTGGTATGAGTACCGCTCGGTAGTGCCGAAGGGGTTTGTGCGGTTTCAGGCCAAAATTGCGGAGCTGTGCGACCGAGGCATTCCCGTGCATGTATTTACGGGCAACCACGACATGTGGATGTTCAACTACTTTGAGGAGGAACTGGGCGTGAAGATGCACCGCCAGCCCACGACCCGCGAATGGAACGGCAAGAAGTTCTTCATTGGCCATGGCGATGGGCTGGGCCCGGGCGATCACGGCTATAAGTTTATCAAGAAGGTATTTGCCAACCCGGTGTGCATCTGGCTGTTCAAATGGTTGCACCCGGACATAGGAATTCGATTGGCCAATTTCTGGAGCGGCCGCAGCCGCGAATCAAACATGGAATCGGACGAGAAATACCATGGAGATGACAACGAATGGCTGCTGCAATACTGCAAAAGCGTGCTTCAGAAAGAGCATTACGATTACTTCATCTTCGGACATCGCCATTTGGTGTTGGACCGCGTGGTGGGCGACAACAGCCGCTACATCAACCTTGGCGCATGGTTCAAAGACCCGCACTTTGCCGTTTGGGATGGCGAGGAGTTGGTTGTGCGGGGAGTCAGTTGATCAGTTAATTCGTTGACCAGTTAATTAGCAGATTGGCTTATTGGCCAATTAGCAAATAGCCTAGGCTTCACTCAGCGTTGGGCTGCGAAAGCTGTTCCTTCAAACTTTGAAGATTCACTCGAAAGGTCTGGTATCCGAGGTATTCCACCACGAGGCTGTCTGTGGTAGAAGCCTGTGCGAATTTGAACTGACCATCAAGGTCAGTAAGGATTTCCAAGGGTTTTGAATCCCCTTCCCGATAGACCTTCACCGTGGCAAACAGAAGTGATTCCTTATTTGCCCTATCCAGCGCAAATCCGCTGATCCAACCATTATCCAACGTATTCAACACAACGGCTATTTGCCCTATGGCGATGCAGCCGCCTTGGTGCTTCAGGTAAGACCGCGACTTTCGATTCACGATCAATCGGTTGTATTCGCTTCTGTTCAATGAAAATGTTGCAGGAGGATAATAGTAACTCCTGGTATATCGGGGCGTGGCGCAACCAACAAGAATAAAAAACAAAAGAAGGGACGGGATATGCTTCAATTTCTGTCCATGTCTGTTTCATCAGAACAACCCGAACAGCTTCTTTCTTTTGGCGGTGTTGGGTCGGTCCAACTGAAGGATGTCGGACACACCGAACTTGTCGAAGCCATCGAAAAGGGCCTCCACGCCTTTGTTCATCTTCACCTTCACCTCCTCGTCATAGAGCGGGATGAGCGTATAGAAATCAATGGACCTGTTCTCCAGTTTGAGTGTGTGGAATTCTAGGCCGAAGACGATGGACGGCAACAGCACCATGGTGTTCAGTTTGGTGTTGGGCGCAAAAGGCCCGGCCGGGTCTCCGTTGGGGATTGTATGCCCATAACCCAACCACGTATTATATTGGTGTGGGAACCGCGCCAACATCTTCAGCCAGCGCACGGGCCAATAGTTCCTGTCATCCTTGAAATCGTCTTCCGATATTTTCCAATCGGCTGGCAGGCAGATGCTGAGTTCGGCAAAATCGCAGCCCTCCAATTCCTCGGGGGTGTTCATTGGTCTGTCGCTCATGCCCGAAGTGACCAACGTGTGGAAAGGCCGTTCCTCGGTGGGTTTCACCCAATGGACATCAATATGAACGTGTTCTGACACCAACTCATGGAACACACTATGGATCTTTCCCACATGTTTTTC